>NZ_JAESPG010000015.1:0-119547 GCF_016756915.1 Pseudomonas sp. HB05 | reverse complement strand
CAGAGTGGGTACCTCGCAACGGCTACGGCCTGATCGAGGAGGCAAAAACGGACATGGTGCGTTTCTTCATGTACTACAACCGCACTAGGCTCCACAGCTACAACAACTACCTGTCGCCAATAGCCATGGAGCAAAAAGCGGCATAAACACCGTAATCGGTGTCCGGGATTACTTGACCAGTTCAGCTTGCTCGCGAAGGGGCCAGCACATTCAACATTCATGCAAGCTGATCCACCGCTTTCGCGAGCAAGCTCGCTCCCACAGGGGACCTGAGGTGGGCACCGCATCGGTGAACACCCTGGCAACCTTGCTCGCCATGGCGACCGCACGGCGAGTGCAACCCTTAGAGATACCGCGCCATGATCGCGTCCACCGCGCCTTCCTTGCGCAATTCATCCAAGGCCTTTTGCAACCGGGCAACCACGCCGTCAGGCACGTCCTTGTTCAAGGCCAGGTACAGCTCGGCACTGTTGAAGCGCAGCACGGTCCTGAGATCGCTGACGCCTTCCTGGCGCGCCAGGTAACGTCCAGCGGGGTCGCCGGTAGCCCACAGGTCAATCTGGCCATTGACCAGTTTCCTGGCGTTGTCCTGATCCCGTAATACGACAATCGGCTTGAGCCCTTGCTTGGCCAACGTCTCGGCAATCGCGTCGCCCTTGTAGGCACCAATCCGGTATTGGCGCGCCTGCTCCAGCGAGCCGAGGGCAATCTTGCTATCAGCCTTGGCGAGCATCACCCAGTCGTCTGGCCCGATGGGACCGACCCATTTGAAGAGTTTTTCACGCTCCGGCAGCCGCGCCATCACGAACACACCGTAACCCGGTTTTTCCAACGCGAGTTTGTAGATTCGCTCCCAGGGAAAACGCAGTGTCAGGCTGTAGGTAATGTCGGCGCGCTTGAAAATCTCTCGGACGATGTCCACGGCAATGCCATGGATGTTTTCGTCCTGGGCGAAGTTCTTGCCGTTCTTGGCCATGTTGTACGGGGGGAAGTTTTCCGTCAGCAACACCAGCGATGTTTCAGCGGCGCGGACAGTGCCGGCGAGCAGCAACGTGGCACCGGCAAAGGCAAGAACGAGGCGTTTGAGCATGTCGGGCTACCGCAATCCATGGTGTGCCCAAGAGTGCCTTGGGCCCGCCATGGTGTCCAGCGGTCAGCGAATGCAGATACCACGATGCGCCATGTAGGCCTTGGCTTCCGGCACGGTGTACTCACCGAAGTGAAAGATGCTCGCCGCCAGCACTGCACTGGCATGCCCTTCGAGAATACCGTCGGCCAAGTGCTGCAGGTTGCCGACGCCGCCGGAAGCGATCACCGGGATGCCCAAGGCATCGCTGATCGCGCGCGTGACGCCGAGGTCGAAGCCGTTTTTCATGCCGTCCTGATCCATGCTGGTCAGCAGGATTTCACCGGCACCCAGGCCTTCCATCTTCTTTGCCCACTCGACAGCGTCCAGGCCCGTAGGTTTGCGCCCACCGTGGGTAAAGATTTCCCAGCGTGGGGTTTCGCCCGGGCCGGAGACTTTCTTCGCATCGATGGCCACGACGATGCACTGCGAGCCGAAATGCTGGGCCGCTTCACCGACGAACTCCGGGTTGAACACCGCCGCAGTGTTGATCGACACCTTGTCCGCGCCGGCATTGAGCAGGTTGCGGATGTCCTGCACGGTGCGCACTCCGCCGCCCACGGTCAGCGGGATGAACACCTGGCTGGCCATGCGCTCGACGGTATGCAGCGTGGTATCGCGGCCATCGACGCTGGCCGTGATATCCAGGAAGGTAATCTCGTCGGCACCCTGCTCGTCGTAGCGACGGGCGATTTCCACCGGGTCGCCGGCGTCACGGATGTTCTCGAACTTGACGCCCTTGACCACCCGGCCGTTGTCCACGTCCAGGCAAGGGATGATGCGTTTGGCCAGCGCCATGGTCAGTCCTCAGCCTTTGTACGAATCGCAGAAAGCTTGCGCTTCAGCGACGTCGAGGGTGCCTTCATAGATCGCACGACCGGTGATTGCACCGATGATGCCCGGCGCCTTGGCGTCGAGCAGCGACTTGATGTCACCCAGGTTATGGATACCACCGGAAGCGATCACCGGGATCTTGGTGGCAGCGGCCAGTGCAGCGGTGAACGGCACGTTGCAGCCCTGCATCATGCCGTCTTTGGCGATATCGGTATAAACGATTGAGGACACGCCGTCGGCTTCAAACTGCTTGGCCAGATCGATGACCTGCACGGTGCTGATTTCAGCCCAGCCATCGGTGGCGACGAAACCGTCCTTGGCATCCAGGCCAACGATGATTTTGCCAGGGAACGCGCGACAGGCTTCGGCAACGAAAGCCGGGTCTTTCACAGCCTTGGTGCCGATGATCACGTAGCTCACGCCAGCCTTGACGTAGTGCTCGATGGTTTCCAGCGAGCGAATGCCGCCGCCGATCTGGATCGGCAGGTTCGGGTAGCGCTTGGCGATGGCCGTGACCACTTCACCGTTGACCGGCTGCCCTTCGAAGGCGCCGTTGAGGTCGACCAGATGCAGACGACGGCAGCCGCCCTCCACCCACTTGGCGGCCATGCTCACCGGGTCATCGGAAAACACCGTGGAGTCTTCCATGCGGCCCTGACGCAGACGGACGCAAGCGCCGTCCTTGAGATCGATAGCGGGGATAATTAGCATGCTTTTCCTTCGTCAAAGAGCTGCAAGCTGCAAGCCATAAGCTGCGAGCAGGCACGCGTTCCAATACTTGCAGCTTCAAGCTTGAAGCTTGCCGCTGCTCTAATTCTTCTCAAGCGCCCACAAGTCGCTTTCAATGCTTTCGAACCTTTCTTTAAGGTGCGCCTGCACATCGAAAATCGCCCTGTTGTAATAGTGCGGAGCAATTTCGCGGGTAAACAGGTCAAGAATTTCCGCCGCTTCGAACGAACCCAGGTCCAGTTCGAAACGTTCCTCCATGAACCGCTGGATCTTGCGGTTCGCTTCACTTTCCTGTTCAGGCGTGAGGGTGAGGATCGGCGGTTTCTTGCGGGCCATTACCAGCGACCGTCCCACGCCGCGAAGTTCTGCAGCAATTGCAGGCCATGGGTATGGCTCTTCTCCGGGTGAAACTGCACGGCGAAGCGCGAACCATCGGCCAGGGCCGCGGCGAAATCGACGCCATAGTGACCGCTGCCCACCACCTGCCGCGCATTGCCGGCGGCGATGTAGTAGCTGTGCACGAAGTAGAAGCGCGCCAGGTCCGGGATGTTGTGCCACAGCGGATGATCGACCGTCTGTTTCACTTCGTTCCAGCCCATGTGCGGGACCTTCAAATGTTCGCCGTCTTCATGCAGGCCCTTGCCAAAGAACTTCACCTGGCCGGGAAACATCGAGATGCAATCGACACCGTCGTTTTCTTCGCTGCGCTCGAGCAAGGCTTGCATGCCCACGCAGATGCCGAGGAACGGCCGGTCCTGGCTGACTTCGTGTACCAGCTTGTCGAAGCCCAGGCGACGAATCTCGGCCATGCAATCACGAATCGCACCGACGCCGGGGAACACCACTCGGTCGGCTTCGCGAATCACCTCGGCATCGCTGGTGATCAGCACCTTGCCGGCGCCCACGTGCTCGAGGGCCTTGGCCACCGAGTGCAGGTTGCCCATGCCGTAATCGATAACCGCAACCGTCTGCATTACAGCACGCCCTTGGTGGAAGGCATCTGGCCGGCCATGCGGTCATCGAGCTCGACGGCCATGCGCAGCGCGCGGCCGAAAGCCTTGAACACGGTTTCGATCTGGTGGTGGGTGTTGTGCCCGCGCAGGTTGTCGATGTGCAGGGTCACGTTGGCGTGGTTGACGAAGCCCTGGAAGAATTCCTGGAACAGGTCGACATCGAAGCCGCCGACGGTAGCGCGGGTGTACGGCACGTGCATCTGCAGGCCAGGGCGGCCGGAGAAATCGATGACCACGCGCGACAGCGCTTCATCGAGCGGCACGTAGGCATGGCCGTAGCGACGGATACCCTTCTTGTCGCCGATGGCTTTGGTAAAGGCCTGGCCCAGGGTGATCCCGACATCTTCCACCGTGTGGTGGTCGTCGATATGCAGGTCGCCCTTGCTGACGATATCCAGGTCGATCAGCCCGTGACGGGCGATCTGGTCCAGCATGTGCTCAAGAAAAGGCACGCCGATATCAAACCGGGCCTTTCCGGTGCCATCCAGGTTGATCGAGGCTTTGATCTGGGTTTCCAGAGTGTCGCGCTCGACAGACGCCTTACGTTCGGCCATCACCAGCTCCGCAAAATCATTGGGCGAAAAAGGCAGCCATTATAGGGGCGTGAGCGGCAAACAGAAACAAAAGAGGTGACATCACTGACGGGCTGAAGCCCGCGTGGTCGGGGATAGACATGTGCATACAAGCCTTTGCCCTCACCCAAAACGACTGTGGGAGCGAGCTTGCTCGCGATAGCGGCGCATCAGACGACATCATCGTCAACTGACACACCGCTTTCGCGAGCAAGCCCGCTCCCACGGGGTTGGCCCGTCTCCGACGGATTCGGGCCTATTCACATTGTCGCTTAGTGGAACAACACCGCCGTCTTCTGCAGGGTCACCCACACGCCCCACGCCAACGGAATGCCCACCACCAGCCAGGCGGCGATCGCCAGGGGCTTGGTGCCCGGCGCGGCTTTCCATTCCAGCGAAGTGGTGCTGTCGGCGCCCTTGTCATGGCCCAGCGCCTGTTCGGCGGCCAGTTCGGCGTCGGTCATGAAGTACTTGTCGGCGACCGGACGAACCATCAGGTTGCACAGGAAGCCCAGCACCAGCAGGCCGGCGAGGATGTACAAGGTGATGTCATAGGCCGCGGCGCGTTCAACGCCAATGCTCAGCTGATATTCACGCAGGTAGTTCACCAGCACCGGACCCAGCACGCCTGCTGCCGCCCAGGCCGTCAGCAGGCGACCGTGGATCGCGCCAACCATTTGCGTACCGAACAGGTCCGCCAGGTAGGCCGGCACGGTGGCAAAGCCGCCGCCGTACATCGACAGGATGATGCAGAACGCCGCCACGAACAGCGCGACACTGCCCAGGTGACCCAGGTTCGGGATCAGCGCGTACAGCGCAACACCCAGGGCGAAGAACACGAAGTAGGTATTTTTACGGCCCAGGTAGTCCGAGAAGGACGCCCAGAAGAACCGGCCACCGATGTTGAACAGGCTCAACAGGCCCGTGAAACCGGCCGCGATCGCAGCGATCTGGCCCAGTTGCGCAGCGTCCAGTTGACCAAAAGGCAGGTCGTTGCCGAGCAGTTTGCCGCCGAACACTTCCTGCAACAGTGGCGAAGCCATGCCGAGGATGCCGATACCGGCGGATACGTTCAGGCACAGCACCAGCCAGACCAGACGGAATTGCGGAGTTTTCCAGGCAACGTTCACATGAACGTGGCGATGGGTAATCATCGCGTTCGCGGCTTTTTTCGGTGCCGGGGTCCAGCCTTCAGGCTTCCAGCCGGTTGGCGGGACGCGGTACGACAGGGCGCCACCGATCATGAACACGAAGTAGATCGCAGCCATCACCAGGAAGCTCTGCCATACACCGACCTCGGTCGGCGAAGCGAAATGGCTCATCAACGCGGCCGCCAGTGGAGCACCGACCATCGCGCCGCCACCGAAGCCCATGATTGCCATGCCGGTCGCCATGCCGCGCTTGTCCGGGAACCACTTGATCAGCGTGGACACTGGCGAGATGTAGCCCAGGCCCAGGCCGATACCACCGATCACACCAGAGCCGACCCACATCAGCCAGATCTGGTGGGTATAGATGCCCAGCGCGGAAATCAACAGGCCGCCGCACCAGCACAGGGCCGAGACAACGCCAGCCTTGCGCGGACCGGCGTGTTCCAGCCAGCCGCCCCAGATGGCCGCCGAGCAACCCAGGAAGATGAAGAACAGGGTGTAGATCCAGCCGAGCATCGAGATCGGCCAGTCACATTGGGACGAAAAGATTTGCGAGATAAAACTCATATCCGGTGCACAGGCCACAGGCTTGGTGATACCCAAGGCCTTGGACAGCGGCAACCAGAACACCGAGAAGCCATAGGCCATGCCGATGCAGAGGTGGATGGCCAGCGCGGCCGGTGGAACCAGCCAGCGGTTGAAGCCGGGCTTGGCGATAATGCGTTCCTTGGAGAGGAACGCAGGCTGGTCGGCGACGCCGCCGGCCGTAATGCTTGTGCTCATTGTGTATCCCCCAGTTATTAGAATGGTTCGCCAGCCACACTTCACCCTCAGCCTTCATTGCACGCAGGCATGACTGTATTTTGCAGTGAAGCTCCATTTTAGTGCGACATCACGCCGCAGAAGGACGGACGAACTGACAAAGGTTACCATTTGCTCGTGACAGAAAAACCAAAGTGCTATCACCTTTTTCCTGTCATTCGTCTTATCGCGCCTCTGCCCGCTTTCTGTAGGGGGCCATGCGTTTATTTTTCAGGAATTTCCATGCCCATCGTTGTCGAGCACCTGGAACAAGCCACTCAACAGGACCAGCAGGACCTGCAGAAAATCTATCGGGACGCGCCCGCCTGGCTGTTCGAGCCGTTCAGCGACGCCACGCAATTGATCGCAAGATGCCTGGAGGAAGGTTCGTTGATCGCGGCACGCTTCAATGATCGCCTGCTCGGTGCCGCACGGCTGCAACGGCACCAGAACGCCTGGCGCTTGTCCCACCTATGCGTACGAAATATCACGCGCCGCCGTGGCGTGGCTGAGCGGTTGGTGAGCGAGGCCCGGAGAATGGCCCTGCAGGATAATGCCGAGCTTCGACTCCAGGCGCCTGCCGGGCATCTGGAAGCCCAGGCACTGGCGGCGAAATTGAAATTGCCGCTGGATGTCGACTAGCACACCTGTGGCGAGGGAGCTTGCTCCCGCTGGGAGCGCAGCTCCCCAAAACTGAATCCACGGTGCGCCGGGTATACCGATTCGCCTGGTTTGGGGCCGCTTCGCAGCCCAGCGGGAGCAAGCTCCCTCGCCACGGGGGCCGCGTCTGACCGGTTAACGGCAGGTCGAAAAATCGATCACCCAACGCTCCACCAACCCGGGACGTTATACTCCCAGGCAAAATTTGAACTCAACCTACAAGGATTCGCCCATGAAAGCGTTCGGCAAAATCCTGGGTCTGGTACTTCTCGGGCTGTTGCTGATCATCGTGGCCCTGGGCTTTGCCCTGACCCACCTCTTCGATCCCAACGACTACAAGGAAGAAATTCGCCAGATAGCCCGCGACAAAGCCCACATCGAGCTGACGCTCAATGGGGATATTGGCTGGAGTCTGTTCCCGTGGCTGGGCCTGGAACTGCACGAAGCCAGCGTCGCCACCCTGGCCAATCCGACGCAGCCTTTCGCCGACTTGCAGATGCTCGGCCTGTCGGTGCGGGTCATGCCGTTGCTGCGCCGCGAAGTGCAGATGAGCGATGTCCGGGTCGAAGGCCTGAACCTGCGCCTCAACCGTGACAAGAATGGCCACGGTAACTGGCAGGACATCGGCAAGGCGCCCGCGTCCGCGCCAACCAAGGACGCGCCGACGCCGGTCGAGCAGCCCGCCCCACCGGCCAACGCACCTGCAGAAAAACCCGCGCAGCCAACGCGCCTGGACATCGACAGCCTGACCGTCAACAACGCCCGGGTCGAGTACACCGACGAACAGACGGGTAAACAGTTCACTGCCGAAAGTATCCAGTTGAGCACCGGCCCGGTCCATGACTCGACCAACATCCCGGTCACCCTCACGGCGTTCCTGTCGAGCAACCAGCCCGCCGTGCGCGTGCGCACCGAAATGACCGGCGAGCTGCGCTTCGAACGCGCCGTGCAGCGCTATCGATTCGAAGACCTGAAGTTGTCCGGCGAAGCCACCGGCGATCCGCTGCAGGGCAAGACAGTCAGTTTCGCAGCCCAAGGCCAATTGTCCCTGGACCGAGCGGCAAATGTCGCGGAATGGACCGGCATCAAGCTTTCCCTTAACCAGTTGCGCGCGTTGGGCGAGCTGAAAGTCAACGATCTCGACAAGACGCCGCAACTGAACGGCGGCATTTCGATCGCCCAGTTCGACCTCGCAAGTTTCGTCGACAGTGTCGGTCAGAAACTCCCGGCCATGGCGGAAGGCAGCCTGACCAAGGTCGAACTGGCGAGCCGCGTTGCAGCCACGCCAACCAGCGTCGAATTCAACGACATCAATCTCAAACTGGATGAAAGCAACTTCAGCGGCCGTATCGCCGTGGAGGATTTCGCCAAGCAGTCGCTTCGCGCGCAGCTCAAGGCCGACACCTTCAATGTCGATCGCTACTTGCCACCCAAGTCCGCCGAAGCCGACAGCGCCAAGGCAGCCCGTGAAGCGGAAGTCAGCAACACCGAGGCCAGCGCCATGGCCGGTGCTGGCAGCACCCCGCTGCCCAGCGCCCCGACCCAGGGCGCCTGGAGCAATGACCGGCTGTTCCCGGTGGAGCGCCTGAGCAAGCTGGATATCGATGCCGACCTGACCTTCGGCCAGCTGACCCTCGACAAGCTGCCGATCCAGAATGCCGCCCTCAAGGCCTCTGGCCAAGGCGGTCTGCTGACCCTGGAGAATCTGCGGGGCGACCTGTACAGCGGCAACTTCGAGGCCAAGGGCACGTTGGACGTCCGCCAGCCCACGCCACAGCTGGGCCTGCAAACCAAGATCAACCGGGTGCCGGCTGAAAAGATCATCGAAAGCCAGGGCAAGAATCCACCCGTCAAGGGACTGGTCACGCTCAACAGCGCAATAACCGCCAATGGCAACAGTCAGAAGGCCCTGATCGACAGCCTCAACGGCAACGCCGGATTCGTCATCAACGACGGCGTGCTGCTCAACGCCAACCTTGAGCAGCAATTGTGCAAAGGCATCGCCACGCTGAACCGCAAGACGCTCAGCGGCGAACCGCGAGGCAAGGACACGCCGTTCCGGCAGCTCAACGGTAACCTCACGTTCAACAACGGCGTTGCCAGCAACCCGGACCTGAAAGTGCGCATCCCCGGCATGACCGTCAACGGCAATGGCGACATCGACCTGCGCGTGCTGGGCATGGACTACCGCGTCGGGGTCATCGTCGAAGGCGACAAGAGCGACATGCCCGACCCGGCCTGCCAGGTCAACGAACGCTACGTCGACGTCGAATGGCCGTTGCGCTGCCGTGGCCCACTGGAGCTGGGTGCGAAGGCGTGCCGCCTGGACAACGACGGGCTGGGCAAGGTCGCGGCGAAACTGGCCGGCGATCGTCTCGGCGACAAGATCGACGAGAAGCTGGGCGACAAGGTCAGTCCCGAGCTGAAAGACGCGCTCAAGGGGCTGTTCAAGCGATGACATCCGAGCAGTTTTCCACCGCCGTACTGGATTGGTTCGACCGTCACGGACGCCATGACCTGCCTTGGCAACAAGGCATCACCCCCTATCGGGTATGGGTCTCGGAGATCATGTTGCAGCAGACCCAGGTCAGCACCGTGCTCGGTTATTTCGATCGCTTCATGGCCGCACTGCCCACCGTCGAGGCCCTCGCCGCCGCGCCGGAGGATGAAGTGCTGCACCTGTGGACTGGACTGGGTTATTACACTCGTGCACGCAACCTGCAGAAATCCGCGAAAATCGTTGTCGAGCAATACGGTGGCGAATTCCCCCGGGACGTGGAAAAACTCACCGAACTGCCGGGAATCGGCCTGTCCACCGCAGGCGCTATCGCCAGCATCAGCATGGGCCTGCGGGCGCCGATCCTCGATGGCAACGTCAAGCGGGTGCTAGCGCGCTTCACCGCCCAGGAAGGCTACCCGGGCGAGCCCAAGGTGGCGAAACAGCTATGGGCGACTGCCGAGCGCTTCACCCCACAGGATCGCGTCAACGCCTACACCCAGGCGATGATGGACCTGGGCGCCACACTCTGCACCCGCAGCAAGCCCAGTTGCCTGCTCTGCCCGCTGAAACAGGGCTGTGAAGCACACATGCTGGGCCTGGAAACCCGTTATCCGATTCCCAAGCCGCGCAAGGAAGTGCCGAAGAAGCGCACCTTGATGCCCATGCTGGCTAACCGCGAGGGCGCCATCTTGCTTTATCGCCGTCCTTCCACCGGTTTGTGGGGTGGATTGTGGAGCCTGCCGGAGCTCGACGACCTGGATGATCTGCAACATCTGGCCTCGCAACATGCCTTGGAGCTGGGCCAGCAACAGGCAATGCCGAGCCTGGTACACACTTTCAGCCATTTCCAGCTGGCCATCGAACCCTGGCTGGTCCGGGTCCGGGAAACCGGCCATCACGTGGCCGAGGCCGACTGGCTCTGGTATAACCTCGCCACCCCGCCGCGCCTGGGCCTCGCTGCCCCGGTCAAGACGTTGCTTGAACGCGCGGCCGCCGTATTGAACGCAGGAGAGTTGCAATGACCCGCACCATCATGTGCCGCAAGTACAAAGAACAACTGGAAGGCCTGGAGCGCGCACCATTCCCCGGCGCCAAGGGCCAGGACATCTACGACAACGTTTCGGCCAAGGCCTGGGGCGACTGGCAGAAACACCAGACACTGCTGATCAACGAAAAACGCCTGAACATGATGAACGCCGAAGACCGCAAGTACCTTCAAGGCGAGATGGAAAAGTTCTTTTCCGGCGAAGAATACGCCAAGGCGGAAGGCTACGTGCCGCCGTCCGAATAAGCCGTCCAGCGCGGGGGCGAATCGTAAGCGACGGTAATAATTAAATATTTTTTGATAACTCGCTTGACGCCCCCCTGAAAAACCCGTTTAATGCGCCCCGTTGCCCAGATAGCTCAGTCGGTAGAGCAGGGGATTGAAAATCCCCGTGTCGGCGGTTCGATTCCGTCTCTGGGCACCAAATACCGAAAACCCCGATCAAGAAATTGATCGGGGTTTTTTATTGCCTGTGATTTTCTTTCCTGTGGCCGGGCGACTCGGCTACATTCGTCCGCTCCCCTCCTCGCAAGCGAGTCGCCATGGATATCACCGGCATCCCCTTCGGCACCACCGATTGGTCAACGATCGAGCCCACCGAACATAAAGGCATCACCGGGACCGCCTATTGGCGCACGCAGCAATTCGGGAACATCCGGGTGCGGATGGTGGAGTACACGGCGGGTTACCTGGCCGATCATTGGTGCACCAAGGGCCACATCCTGTTTTGCCTCAAGGGAGAGTTGAACACCGAGCTCGAAGATGGCCGGCAATTTCTGCTCAAGCCAGGCATGAGCTACCAAGTGGCCGACCAGGCCGAGCCCCATCGCTCCTCGACCTCACCTGGGGCCACGCTCTTCATAGTCGATTGAGATTCGAAGCGTTCGCCATGAAGCTGTAGGATAAGCAGCCTTATTCATCAGGAATCCGACCATGTCATCGGCGAACAAGCAGCAGAAACGCAACCAGCGCGCCAAGGCGAAAGCCAAGAAGAACCGCATTCAGCGAGCTGCTGCGCCGAACGATTTCCTGGACCCGAACGACGAACGCATCGATCTGGAAACCGTGGACTTGTCGGATTTGTTCCGAATCATGAGCGCCGCCGAAAAGGTCAGTCAGCAGGCGATGTGCGAAGCATTCCTGGCGCACCCACTGCTGGCCCTCGTGCTGGAACAGGAAGGTGAGGAAGAAGCGACCGACTTCATCATTACCGCATTGATCGAATACCGTCGCCTGACCACCGGAGTCGACGAACAGGCCGCGCTGGATTGGGTGGAAAGCAAGCCATTCCAGGCCGATTACGTGGCTGCGTCCCAGGCGCTTACTCTAGGCCAGGACTGATCATCACGCCGCCAGCGCTTTCGCAATGAAAGCGTTGGCGGTGGATGACAATCTCTAAGGATCTTTTCCCACACGCCGGGTTAACCGATCTCAGGTCGCGTCAAAACCGTCCTGCACGAATCCGCGTCTTTTCCACCTAAGCAATCAGCCTCGTCTGGCATCATCGAAACTTGCTTTGAAGCATCCTTCTGGTCCGCCCCCCTCTCAATGGCTGGACACCTCGATGACCTCGTCACTGCCCCAGGAAGACCCGCAGCTCGCCCCCTTGATCAACGAACTCGGCGAGCTGATTCGCCAGGCACGCCAGAAAGTCCTGCGAGCCGTGGATACCCTCCAGGTCCAGACCTGCTGGCAGATCGGCCGGCACATCATCGAATTCGAGCAAGGAGGAGCCGAACGAGCGGTCTACGGAGCAAAGTTGCTGCCGTCTTTGGCGAAGGTGCTGACGGCGCGGTTTGGGAAAGGGTTTGATGAACGCAACCTGCGCCACATGCGGGACTTTTATCAAAAGTTTCCAATTTGGAACGCAGTGCGTACCGAATTGAGCTGGACTCATTACCGGACGCTTCTACGCATAGAACGCGACAGCACCCGCCATTGGTACATGAACGAAACCGCCACCCAAAACTGGTCCACCCGCGCCCTGGAACGCCAGATTGGCACGTTCTATTACGAGCGCCTCCTGGCAAGCCGCGACCGACGCGCGGTGGAGCAGGAAGCAATCACCAATATAGGGAAACTGGATTTTGGCCCCAGGGACATCGTCAGGGATCCGGTGGTCCTGGAATTCCTCGGCCTGCCCAACGCCGGCATGCTTCAGGAAACCGATCTGGAACAAGCCTTGATCGATCAACTCCAGGGCTTCCTTCTGGAGCTTGGCAAAGGTTTCGCCTTCGTTGCCCGTCAACAGCGCATCAGTACCGAAAGCAAGGATTTCTATCTCGACCTGGTTTTCTACAACTACGTGCTCAAGTGCTTTGTCATCGTCGACCTCAAGCGCGGCGAACTTACCCACCAGGACATTGGCCAGATGGACATGTATGTCCGGCTTTACGATGACCTCAGGCGCGGCCCCGACGACAAACCCACCGTCGGCATCATTCTTTGCGCTCAGAAGGATGAGTCGGTGGTGCGCTATTCCGTGCTGCAGGGAAACGAGCAACTGTTTGCCAGCCAGTACCAAACAGTGCTCCCCACCGAAGAAGAACTACGCCAGGCGCTGGATCGCGAACGGGTGAGATTGGTGCAAGGACCATCGGATGCGGCGACCTGAAAAATCAGAACGGTGCTGATGACCGCAGACTCGAAAAACCCATGTAACATTGATGCGTTTTTTTTCAGCAACGCGCCATTCAACGAGCTTCGTCCTGCATGCCACCGGTCACCCCTAACCCTTCGTTGATCCAGGCATTGCGGACTGAAACCGCTGAATTGCATGTTGCCCTGGAGAAACGCCTGCCGTTTTTCTCGCCACACTTGGACCTGGGCCTGTACCAACGCCTGCTCGCGGCCTACTACGGTTTTTATCAGCCGCTGGAGGAACGGCTTCACAGGTTGGCGCTGATTCCGAGCGGGCTGGATCAATCCCAGCGTATCAAGCTCCCCGTGTTACGCGCCGACCTCATCGCGCTGGGCATGGATGCTGCCGCTATCGAGGCGCTTCCTGTTTGCCGGGAGCTGCCGCAGATCGACTCCCGGGCAGCCGCCCTTGGCGTTTCCTATGTGCTGGAAGGGGCGACCCTCGGCGGGCAGATCCTGCGGCGCAGGGTGGCCGAGCAACTGGGTCTTGATGCGTCCAGCGGGGCGGCCTTTCTCAACGTCTATGGCGAACTCACCGGCCGGCGCTGGAAGGATTTCCTGCAGTACCTGGACGACAGGAACCTTGGCGAGGCGCAGACGCTCGAAGTCACACACGCCGCCAAGGCGACCTTTACTTATTTCGAACGCTGGCTGGACAGCCAAAAGGTATTGTCATGACCCCGGAAAACAAGGAAGTCTTCGAAGAACTGCTGGCCAATTGCGCAGACGAACCGATCCGCTTCCCCGGGGCCATCCAGCCTCATGGCGTGTTGTTGATGCTGTCGGAGCCCGACTTCACGATCCGCCAGGTCAGCGCCAACGTATTGCAGTTGATGGGCCACGATCCCCACAGGCTGTTGGGCCAGACGCTGGATGCGTTGTTGGGCCAGGAGCAGGCAGAGGCGATCCTCGCTGCCTGTCGCACCGCCCCGGAAAGCGACAGCGCGCCGGTGGCCATCGTCGCAAACCAGCAGCGCTTTGATGCCCTGGTGCACCGCCATCAGGGCGCGCTGATCGTTGAACTGGAACAACACCTGAGCGACTACCGTCCCGAGGGAGTCAGCGGCGAGGCCAACCTGGGCCGCATGCTGCAGCGCCTGCAAAGCGCAAAAACCCTCCAGGCCCTCTATGAAATCAGCGTGCGCGAAATCCAGGCCATGACCGGCTACGACCGCGTGCTGATCTATCGCTTCGAGGAAGAAGGCCACGGCCAAGTCATCGCCGAGGCCAGCGCGCCGTCGATGGAACTCTACAAGGGCTTGTTTTTTCCTGCGTCGGACATTCCGGAGCAGGCCCGTGAGCTGTACCGGACCAACTGGCTGCGCATCATCCCCAACGCCGACTATGCGCCGGTACCGCTGGTGCCCGAGCTGCGCCCCGATACCCAGGCGCCACTGGACCTGAGCTTTTCCACCTTGCGCAGCGTCTCGCCGATCCACCGTCAATACATGAAGAACATGGGCGTGCTGTCATCCATGAGCATCTCGCTGATGAAAGGCGAGCGTTTGTGGGGGCTGATCAGTTGCGGTAATCGCCAGCCGCTGCTTGTGCCCCACGAAATGCGCATGGCGTGCCAGACCATCGGCCAGATCCTGTCGCTGCAGATCAGCGCCATGGAAGCCCTTGAGCTGACCCGCCAACGGGACGCCAAGCTCGAAGATCTACAGGCGCTTGCCACCGTCATGGCCGAGTCCAGCGAAAACGTTTTCGACGGTTTGTGCCGCGAACCGCAACGACTGATGAACCTTACAGGTGCCCACGGCGTAGCGATTCTCGAAGACAACAAGCTGCATCGCCACGGCCAATGCCCGGAACCGGAGCAAATCCGCGAGTTGCACAAGTGGATCATGGAAACAGGCCAGCCGACCTTCTCCCACCACAAACTGGGCAGCGTTTTCGCACCAGCCAAGGCCTATCAGGATGTGGCAAGCGGCGTACTGGCGATTCATTTGCCCAAGCCCGTGGAAAATGGCGTGCTTTGGTTCCGCCCCGAAGTGAAGCAGACCATCAATTGGAGCGGCGACCCACAAAAACCCCTCGACCTGGAAACCAGCGAGGCCGGTATGCGCCTGCGACCGCGCACGTCATTCGAGATATGGAAAGTCGAGATGGACGGCATCAGCACCAAATGGAGCCACGGGGATCTGTTCGCCGCCAACGACCTGCGTCGCTCGGCCCTGGAAAACGACCTGGCCCGACAAGTGCGCAAGGAGCGCCAGGCGGTGCAAGCGCGCGATGACCTGGTGGCCGTCGTCTCCCATGACCTGCGCAGCCCGATGACGGTCATTTCCATGCTCTGCGGCATGATGCAAAAGGCCTTCAGTTCCGACGGTTCCCACAGTTCAAAGCGAATTGCCTCGGCCATCGACACCATGCAACAGGCCACCAGTCGCATGAACGCGTTGCTGGAGGATCTGCTCGACACCTCGCGCATAGACGCCGGGCGCTACACCATCCGTCCCAAGCCAACGGACGTCAGCCAGATATTCGAGGACGCGTGTTCATTGCTCTCGCCGCTGGCCTCCGCCAAGGCCATCGACATCTCTTTCCAGGCCGAACCCAACCTGAAGATCAACGCCGACCCGGAGCGGCTGTTCCAGGTGCTGTCCAATCTCATCGGCAATGCGATCAAATTCACGCCGCAACAAGGTCGCGTGGGCGTCAGCGCAATGTCGGTGGGCAATGAAATCGTGTTCAGCGTTCGCGACACCGGGGAAGGCATCGCGCCAGAACAGCTGCCTCATGTTTTCGATCGCTACTGGACCACCAAGGAAGGCAACCCCAACGGTACCGGGCTGGGGTTGTACATTTCCAAGGGGATTGTCCAGGCGCATGGCGGTAAACTGCATGCCGAAAGCCAGCCAGGCAAGGGCAGCGAATTCCGCTTCACCGTGCCGAAAATCGATTGAGCCGGGCACCGTCCCTTAACGAATTGGAAACCGAAGCCCAATGGCCTCACTGAACAAACAGCAGAAACGCGCCAAGCGTGCCAAAGACAAAGCCAAGCAGATCCGCATGACCGGGCGCAAGTCCATCCCCATGTATGGCGATCCGGCTCACGCCACCGCCCAGCCCCCCGTCTACGTGTTGGAGCTGTTTGCCAAGCTGCGCGAAGCCGAGGCCATCAGCCGTAGCGAGATGCTCGACACGTTGCTGGCAAACGTCAGCGAAATGATCATCGAGCGGCCAGGCCTGTTGGACCTGAAGAACGCCGAAAACGAAAGCATGGCCGCCACCAACCTGGCCGCCGACATGCTCGTCGACTACCGCATGTGGGCCGACGACATGGACCGTGAGACAGCACAGCGCTGGCTCAGCACGCCGGAGTTCATCAAGGATTTCAGCGAGGCGCTGGACCGTTATCGCCAATCGATGGAAACATCGGCCAGCGAATAAACCGGCCTGCTATTCACTGCTGTTCCAATGGAACACCAGATTGCGCGCGGCCCCGCTGCCTACCTCGGCGGTGTCGCGACGCTCTTCGCCGTTACGCGTCGCCACCACACTGTACCTGCCCGGTGGCAGTTGCACATACACCAGCGGCCCTGCATCGCTGAGCGTCAGCAATGTCTGTCCCGATGCGCTCTGCACGGTCACGTCCACGTCCGGGACGTACTTGTTCTCCGGGCCGATTGCAAAAGTCATGTGCAGGTTGTAGCCCTGGGCCTGCCCGATGGCTCGGGCTTCGTCCTCGCCGATACCGCCGGACAGGTAGGTGATACCGTTCTGCTGCATGGGTTGGACCTGGACGCCCGTGTTGTCGATAGGCGTGAGGTTGGTGGCGTCTAGCGCGAGGGGGAACAGCAGCATGCTGATGGCGATGAATGGCAATACTAAATATTGAATGGGCTTCATGGCGAGAACTCCAGGTCCTGGAAACAACTCACATGAGTCCTTCTTGGAGCACAGCCAGGCGTTAACGTTTAGATCGATTGGGACTAGCGATTAGGACGGATCGCAACAGGTATATCCCGTTGACATATCCCTTGATTCACCTATGCTTCCAATAGATTTATTGAAGGATCTTCAAATGGAACAAACTACCATTTTCATGAGCAACCGCAGCCAAGCGGTCCGGCTACCCAAGGCAGTGGCGATGCCAAGCGACGTCAAACGGGTAGATGTAGTCGCCATAGGCAGAGCCCGAATCATCACTCCAGCCGGCGAAGCGTGGGACAGCTGGTTCGATGGCGACAGTGCGACAGCAGACTTTATGGCAGAGCGTGAACAGCCTGCCGATCAGGAGCGTGAGTCTTTCTGATGATCAAGTTCATGCTCGATACCAACATTTGTATTTTCACCATCAAGAACAAGCCCCAGGTCGTTAGAGAAGCGTTCATTCGTCATCACGGCCAGCTTTGCATCAGCGCCGTCACGCTTATGGATTTGATATACGGTGCAGAAAAATCATCCGCACCAGAGAAAAACCTCAGCGTCATTGAAGGGTTCTGTGCACGACTTGAGGTCTTACCTTTTGGTTATGACGCCGCCGCACACACCGGAATGATCCGGGCGGAATTGGCCAAAATAGGCAAACCAATCGGCCCCTACGACCAAATGATTGCCGGCCACGCCCGTTCCCTCGGGCTGATCGTAGTCACCAATAATCTGAAAGAGTTTGAGAGAGTGCCCGGACTGCGTGTCGAGGATTGGACTCCCTTGGCTTTAAAGCCTTGATACGATCCAGCTCCAACGAGACTCTTGGAAATCATGGGATGTTCCAATGCGCTCTTGGATAACCTAATAGCGTTCTTGCAGGCGACGCTCATCCGGTTAACCCTTCCCACCCCCGCCCAAAGCTGGCACCATCGCGCCTTTTTTTACGCGACTCCCCGGGCATTTCGCCGATGTGCATGGTTCAAACAGCCGTTCGGTTGTTGATGGCGCGACAGTCTTCTGCGTCGATGCGACAACCTGTCACACATCATCGGCTTACCGTCCGAAGCGCTGTTGGCTGTCATTCGGACGCATGCTAGCTTGGCCGCCTCGCCAGGAAGGCTGCCAATAGCCAGGGAGCACATATCATGAGGACCGCACATGGCCCAGGCCACGCCCGCGCTTGAAATCCGCAACCTGCATAAACGCTACGGACAGTTGGAGGTGCTCAAAGGCGTCTCGCTGACCGCCCGCGACGGCGACGTGATCTCGATCCTGGGTTCCTCCGGCTCCGGCAAATCCACGCTCCTGCGTTGCATCAACCTGTTGGAAAATCCCAACCAGGGCCAGATTCTCGTGGCAGGTGAAGAGCTCAAGCTCAAGGCTGCGAAAAACGGTGAACTGATGGCCGCCGATGGCAAGCAGATCAATCGCATGCGCAGCGAGATTGGTTTTGTATTTCAAAACTTTAATCTCTGGCCGCACATGAGCGTGCTCGACAACATCATCGAAGCCCCGCGCCGAGTGCTCGGCCAGAGCAAGGCCGAAGCCATCGAAGTCGCCGAGGCCTTGCTGGCCAAGGTCGGCATCGCCGACAAGCGCCATGCCTACCCGGCCGAACTGTCCGGCGGCCAGCAGCAACGCGCCGCCATCGCCCGCACACTGGCGATGCAGCCCAAAGTGATTCTGTTCGACGAGCCGACTTCCGCCCTTGACCCGGAAATGGTCCAGGAAGTACTTAGTGTGATCCGCGCCCTGGCCGAAGAGGGTCGCACGATGCTGCTGGTGACCCACGAAATGGGTTTCGCCCGTCAGGTTTCCAGCGAAGTCGTGTTCCTGCACCAGGGCCTGGTCGAGGAGCAAGGATCGCCACAGCAGGTCTTCGAGAACCCGCTTTCGGCGCGCTGCAAACAATTCATGTCCAGCAACCGCTAACGGAGCCGTACCTATGCAGACCTACAGGAAATTTTTATTGGCTGCTGCCGCCAGCCTGGTCTTCTCGGCCAGCGCCATGGCGGCCGACAAACTGAAAATGGGCATCGAAGCGGCCTACCCGCCGTTCAACAACAAGGACGCCAGCGGCCAGGTCGTGGGCTTCGACAAAGACATTGGTGACGCGCTGTGCGCCAAGATGAAAGTCGAGTGCGAAGTGGTCACGTCCGACTGGGACGGCATCATTCCGGCCTTGATGGCCAAGAAATTCGATTTCCTGATTTCTTCGCTGTCGGTCAACGATGAACGCAAGCAAGCCGTGGACTTCACCGACCCGTACTACTCCAACAAGCTGCAATTCATCGCACCGAAAAACGTCGAATTCAAAACCGATAAAGAGTCCCTCAAAGGCAAGATCATCGGTGCACAGCGCTCGACCCTCGCCGGCACCTGGCTGGAAGATGAGCTGGGCAGCGATATCACCGTCAAGCTCTATGACACCCAGGAAAACGCCTACCTGGACCTGACGTCCGGCCGCCTCGACGCCATCCTGGCGGACAAATACGTGAACTACGACTGGCTGAAAACCGACGCGGGTCGTGCCTACGAGTTCAAGGGTGACCCGGTGGTGGAGGGCGACAAGATCGCCATCGCCGTGCGCAAGGGTGACAATGAACTGCGCAACAAGCTGAACGCAGCGCTCAAGGAAATCGTTGCCGACGGCACCTATAAAAAGATCAACGACAAGTACTTCCCGTTCAGCATCTATTGATACTGACGTGCCTGGCCGGTGCCCGCTCCTGCGCGGCGCCGGTCCTTAGCCAAGCCTGCCGCGATATGAACAAATACCCATGATGATCGACCTCTACGGATTCGGCCCGGCGCTTGCCGCCGGCGCGCTGATGACGGTCAAGTTGGCCCTGTCGGCCCTTTGCCTGGGGCTCGTGCTCGGCCTGCTCGGCGCCTTGGCCAAGACTTCCCCGTACAAGCCGCTGCAATGGCTCGGCGGCACCTATTCGACGCTGGTTCGCGGCATTCCGGAATTGCTCTGGGTGCTGCTGATCTACTTCGGCACCGTCAACCTGATGCGTGCCCTGGGTGAATATTTCGGCAACCCCGACCTTGCCCTCAGCGCCTTCGCCGCCGGCGTCATCGCCCTCGGCCTGTGCTTTGGCGCCTACGCGACTGAGGTGTTTCGCGGTGCGATCCTGGCGATACCCAAGGGGCACCGTGAAGCCGGCGTGGCGTTGGGCCTGTCGAAATGGCGGATCTTTACCCGGTTGATCCTGCCGCAGATGTGGCGCATCGCCCTGCCCGGCCTGGGCAACCTGTTCATGATCCTCATGAAGGACACCGCGTTGGTCTCGGTGATCGGCCTGGAAGAAATCATGCGTCACGCGCAAATCGGCGTGACCATTTCCAAGCAACCGTTCACTTTTTATATGGTCGCCGCGCTTATGTACCTGGGCCTGACGGTGATCGCCATGATCGGCATGCACCTGCTGGAACAACGCGCCGCCCGCGGCTTTGCCAGGAGCAACCAATGAACTGGGAAGTCATCATCAAATGGCTGCCGAAACTGGCCCAGGGCGCCACGCTGACCCTGGAGCTGGTGGCCATCGCCGTGATCGCTGGCTTGCTGCTGGCGATCCCATTGGGCATCGCCCGTTCATCGCGCCTGTGGTACGTGCGGGCATTGCCCTACGCCTACATATTCTTTTTCCGTGGCACGCCGCTGTTGGTCCAGTTGTTCCTGGTCTATTACGGGCTGGCACAGTTCGATGCCGTGCGCAGCAGCGCATTGTGGCCGTACCTGCGGGATCCGTTCTGGTGCACCACGGCCACCATGACCCTGCACACCGCCGCCTACATCGCCGAAATCCTGCGCGGCGCGATCCAGGCCATCCCCCGTGGCGAAATCGAAGCCGCACGAGCCCTGGGCATGTCGCGGCCCAAGGCGCTGCTCTACATCATGCTGCCCCGCGCCGCGCGCATCGGCCTCCCGGCCTACAGCAACGAAGTGATCCTGATGCTCAAGGCCAGTGCGCTGGCAAGTACGGTGACCTTGCTGGAGCTCACCGGCATGGCCCGCACCATCATTGCCCGGACCTACCTGCCGGTAGAAATCTTCTTCGCGGCCGGCATGTTCTACCTGCTGATGTCCTTCGTATTGGTGCAAGGCTTCAAGCAGCTGGAACGCTGTTTGCGCGTCGATGCCTGCCAAGGACGCTGAAGGCGACGTGCTGACGGGCGAGGCATTGCTCGCCCGCTTCACCGCGCTAGACGTTTTTCTCACCGCTCATCAGGCATTGTGGAAACCGCGTCCGTTCACCCATCTGCAACTGCCTTGGGAAACGTCCCATCCGAAATTGGCCCGATGGCTACGCCAGCGCTCGCTGGAAGCTGCGGAAAACGACCATCATCAACCGGGGTTGATTGAGGGCGCGCCAGCGCCATTCCCGGAGTTGGCCGCTATCTCCCGCACACTGAGCGCGGTCGCACAATTATCAGCCCGTGTATTGGAAGCGCCAAGCCATCGCCTCAATGTCGATGTACCCGGGCGCAAATGGCAGCAGATCGAAGCGTTCGCCAGCTGCCTGCACTTCACCACCCAACCGACCCATTGGCTCGATTGGTGCGCCGGCAAAGGCCACCTCGGTCGACGTCTACTGCGCGGCGAGCAGCAACTGACCTGCCTGGAATACGACCCAGCCTTGGTCGCCAGCGGCCAACGACTGAGCCAACGCCACCACCTGCCCGCCACACACTTGCAACAGGACGTGTTGGCGGCAGACGCAGACCAGGCGCTCCACTGCGAACACACACCTGTCGCCCTGCATGCTTGCGGCGACCTGCATGTACGCTTGATGCACCTGGCTAGTCGCGCGGGCTGTGCACAACTGGCTATCGCTCCGTGCTGCTACAACCGCATCAGCACCTCGGAATATCAGCCTCTGTCCGACGCCGCCAAAGGCTCTGCCCTACACCTGTCGCTCGATGATCTCAGCCTACCGCTGACCGAAACCGTCACCGCTGGCGCCCGTGTAAGAAAACAGCGGGACCAATCCATGGCCTGGCGCCTGGGCTTCGACCTGCTGCAACGACAAATCAGAGGGCACGACGACTACCTGCCCACCCCCTCCTTGCCCAGCGCCTGGCTGGAAAAATCCTTCGCCCAATACTGCACCGACCTGGCGGCCCTGAAAGACTTATCCACAGTCGGCACGCCTGATTGGACCACTCTGGAAGCAGCCGGCCATCAGCGTTTGGCCGAGGTGCGTAACCTGGAATTGGTGCGAGGCCTTTTCCGTCGGCCGCTGGAGCTTTGGCTGGTATTGGACCGGGCGCTTCTCCTCAATCAGAACGACTACGACGTCCGCCTTGGCACCTTCTGCGAAACACCTCTGACACCGCGCAATCTGCTGTTACTGGCAGAGCGTTAATGAGGCGAAACAGCCTGTGGATAACTCTGTTGATGAATTAAACCTGGATCCAAGAAAACCGCGATTTCTGGATCGAATCTTAGCTGGTCATTTTTTGTTCGCATGGATAAAAAACCATGAAAACAGCAGCTTGCAAGCAAACGGGAAAGCGGTCACAAAACAGAAAGATAACCCTCGCAGCGTCCTTTCGATTGTGCATAAGCGGCTGAGCAAACCAGCATAAAGGTTGGGTCTGGCGCCTTTTGCGCGCGGGCATCAAGTGCTTTGGCTTGCCTCGATTCAAGTCAGGCAACCGCACGCTACCAAGCCCCTCGCGCCCCGCCCAGCGGCGCCACATCCACCAGAACTGCAGCTCGTCTAAAAATAGTCAGAATTCAGGGGTTTACAGAAACTTCCCAATCGCTATAATCGTCGCCCACACGCCGGTATAGCTCAGTTGGTAGAGCAACTGACTTGTAATCAGTAGGTCCCGGGTTCGACTCCTGGTGCCGGCACCATACAAGGTTCCAGAGAAGGCTTTCAAAATCTCTGGAACCCCCGAAAAACCCGCCTTCTGGCGGGTTTTTTCGTTTTGGCGTTCCATCGGTTTCCGTCAGAAACTGGTGGATTCCAACCGTTTTAAGGGTAGAGTTTGGGATACAGGTCACTTCGATAAAAGGGAGTACCCTTATGTCGCGCACCACAGCTCCGCTCTCCGACGCAGCTTGCCGCCTGGCAAAACCTACAGACCGCGCCTACAAGCTTTTCGACGGCGATGGCCTCTACCTCCTAGTCCAACCCAATGGCCGCAAAGGCTGGCGGCTCCGTTACGTCAAACCCGACGGACGGGAAGGACTGACCTCGTTCGGCAACTACCCCGTCATTGGCCTCGCCGATGCGCGCCGCAAGCGCTTGGAGGTCAAGCGAATGCTGTCGGATGGCATTGATCCCATAGAGACCAAGCACCAAGCCAAGGCGGAAGCCGTGATCAAAGGCAGAACCTTTGAAAGCGTTGCGCTGGACTGGCACACGGAAATGTCGGCCAAGTGGGCGCCGGGCCACTCCAAGACTGTGATGAGCCGCCTCAAAACCCACGTATTCCCGCTGATCGGCGCCCGCGCCATTGTCGACCTCGACACCCATGACCTCATGCAGCCCTTGGAAGCGATCAAGAAGCGCGGAACGATAGACGTTGCTTTAAGGGTACAAAATTACCTGCAGAGCATCATGCGCGAGGCAAAACGCCTCCGGCTTATCACCATAAACCCTGCTTACGACCTCGAAGGCTCGATCAAGGCCCCGCGTGTGGTCCATCGCCCGGCTCTACCCTTATCGCGACTGCCGGAACTGCAGGAGCGGATCGACACCTATAAAGGCCGGGCACTTACCCGTCTGACGGTGATGCTGTCGCTGCATGTGTTTGTACGTTCCAGCGAACTGCGTTTCGCACGCTGGAGCGAGTTCGACCTCAAGCGCGGTACATGGGAGATACCCGACACTCGACCCGCGTTGGAGGGAGTACCCTTTTCCACAAGGGGTACGAAGATGGCAGGGGATATCCATTTAGTACCCTTATCGCCGCAAGCAGTGGCACTACTCGAAAAAATCCATGCACTCACGGGTAAATTCGCATTGGTCTTCGCAGGTGATGCCAAACCCTGGAAACCCATGTCCGAAAATACCGTGAACAACGCGCTACGGACGATGGGATACGACACCAAAATCGATATCTGCGGGCATGGGTTTCGTTCGATGGCCTGTAGCGCACTGATCGAGTCAGGACTGTGGTCCGAGACCGCCATTGAAAGGCAAATGAGCCACAAGGAACGCAACAACGTCCGCGCCGCTTACATCCACAAGGCAGAGTTCATCGAGGAGCGCAGGCTGATTATGAACTGGTGGAGCCGGTACCTGGAGGCCAACCGGCAGGAGCATGTGACTCCACACGAATTCGCAAACCAGACCGGAGCGAACGTCACTCGCCTAAAAGCAAAACGTGGCGCAACTGAGTAAGTGCTCGGTCTACATATATCAGTGGTCCGCTTGTCCACGCGGGTCCATCCAAACAGGGCTGCAAAGCCGCCCTGTTTGGATGGACCTCACTTAAAAAATCTAAAGCCCACGCAACTATCTGTGGAAAACCACTGACTTCCACCGGTGGATAATTTCATCCACAGCCGCAGAACGCCCGAAAATTCGAGCCTTGACCCGAATTATCCACAGGCGTAGAAAAGATCGGGCAAAGCGCTGTCGTTGACAGCAACCCAGGTAGCCAGAACCTTTAAGGCTACGCCACACCGTGGTGGTTCTCCCAAAGTGCGATTAGCGTCCGGCGGCTCGCACGGTCACAGCGATGTGATGGATGCCTACTTTTACCAGTGTGCCCACTGCGGCAACTCATCCCCTTTCATAGCTGCCCTGCAGCAACCTATCCGCTTGGCCATTTCCTTGCGCCAACCTGCGCCCGTCTCTTTCTTCCGGAAAGAGACGGGCGCTCCTACCGCTGCTGCAGCCCAACTCGTACAAGGCTTTGCGGCATTTCCCCTCGCGACAATCGGCGTGACAAACACCGAAGTCACCAGCAACAGCGATGCAGATGATGGTGCCGCAGCCCACGGAATGGACTGCACCTGACTGACAGTCAGGCATGCCCCGGTCATCGCATCACTGCCTTCACCTGACTCAGGATCTCGCGGCGCCGGTCTCGTCAGCCAGCGTAGCCTCCACCCGCCCACTTCTGCGGAAGTGTTCAGGAGGCCAGATCATGAGATGCCCAAGCTCCCGGTCGTAAAGAGCCGTCAGTCCCGCGTTAGTGGACAACCCTCACAGGTCGCAGGGGCCTTGATCCCTGATAACACTCAACATTCTTGGCGGGATGACGTGGGGAAAGTTTCAAAGGTTTTGGGTTCGAGAGGAGTTTGATCATGGCATTGGTAGGTAGACGGGATGGACGAAATTTTGGCTATGGCCGACAAATGAGTTATGCCGGGCCGCAGGCGCTACGTGATCTGTTTGGCGGCGGGCATTACGGCACGGTGAAGGCGCACGGTGATCGCTGGCAGGCGTTTGTGCGGTGGTGCCGGTCGGACGATGGGCCGGGGTTTAACGATGCGCGGCAGATAAATCGGCAGATCTTATTGGACTACGCCGGACATCTGCGCCAACAAGTTGACCAAGGTGAACTCGCCATTGCCACCGCGCAAAACCGGCTGTCCAGCGTGAACCGAACCATGGCCGCGCTTCGCGGTGATCAATATATGAAAGTGCCGAGCCCGAGCAAGGCGCTGGGAATGCGGCGCACCAGTATCCGGATCGTGCCGCCGCAAGGCCAAGACCGCGAACATGTGAAGCGGGTCGTAGAGGCGCTCTATGGACATCAGCAGTCGCGCGCAGCCGCTATCGCATTGTTGGCCCGAGCCACCGGTATGCGCTTACGCGAGACGATTTTGGCCGACCTTCCCCGTCTAAAACGTGAAGCAGAGCAATTCGGCAAGATCAACATCCAGGACGGTACCAAAGGTGGTCGTTCAGGCGCTTCAGCACCTCGTTGGATTACGGTAGATGATCATATTCGTGACGCATTGAGGTTTGCCGAACAGGTCTCGCCCGACGGTAGTCGCAACCTGCTTGCACCGAACGAACGCTACCTCGATTTCTTGCAGGGAATCGTCCGACCCGCACGGGACATCCTCCATAAGCACAACCTCGAAGGCTTCCACGAGTTGCGGGCAGCCTATGCGTGCGAACGCTATGAGCAAATCATCCAGCATCCTGCGCCCATCAACGGTGGCCGTTACTACCAACTCGACCGACACCTCGATCAGGAGGCCCGGGTGCAAATCAGCTATGAGCTGGGGCACCGTCGTACCGACGTACCGACGTAGTTTCAGCTTACATCGGGGGTCGAGCATGAGTAAGGCATTCGATATAGAGCTGTTCCTGGCGAGCGTCCTAACTGGATCTCATACCACACGCCAACGCCACCTGCGTCAGGCGAAGGCTATCCAAACAGCAATAGCTGATCGCTGGCAACGCGACAATCCATGGGCCTGGCAGCAAAAGCATCTCGCATGGTTTCTGGAAAACCACGTAGGGGACAGGAGTGAAGCCACGCGGTATTACTACAAGCTAACGATCAAGCGGCTGATCTACCGGCTCGGAAAGTCGTGGTCGTTACCTTAGAGCAAGATTGAGGCGCGGCTGGTTTTGCCGCGTTACTCAGCTGCCCCTCAAGTCATTGGCTATCCATTCTTGAGCGCGCAGATGCCCGATGAGTCCCGGCCAATATGCTGCACAGTAAGCTATCGATGAGGTTACACCCAATGCACTCAATAACGTCCATCGAACCATACGAGCAGGATTTCTTCGTCCACGAAATGGTGATGGTACGCTCACACAAAATTCGCTACTGTTGAGTTACCGCTCGTCTGGCGAATCACAAGGTGTAACCTCCATAGTGAGAGGCGACCAGCCTTAGAGACGTTGAGCTTAGCGGGTTTGCTTGAGTTAACCGGTACCTTGGGTTGCTGCAATGGCACCTGCGAAATGCACGTTGAGCACTTCACCTGGCCAGGAGGGCAAGGGACAATGGGAAATCAGCACGACCGGCAATTTCTCTTCGGAAACGATTTCCTATGACCAGAAAATTTAAGTGGACCAACGCATCGGTGCTGTCTTTTGCCGAGGGTGTTAGCCCAGTTGAGGCTATGGAAACAAAAGCCAGGAATTTGGTGCTCCGCGCTATGGATGATGGGTGGGGCGGCCCCCCTTTTGATCCGTTAGCTCTGGCGAAATGGCTAGGTATCCGAACCGAGGCGCGAGGCGACATACCTGATGCCCGTCTATTAGCTTCAGAGGACGGTGGAAGGCATCTCGAGTACAACCCCATGAGACCACGAGGCAGACTTCGATTTTCGATCGCTCACGAAATCGCTCACACGCTTTTTGATGATTGGGATCACGAGGTTCGTCACCGTAATGGAGATACTGCTACTCAGAAAGACAACTGGCAGCTCGAAGTTCTATGCAACATCGGTGCTGCTGAGCTCTTGATGCCGCTAGGAAGTTTTACGGAATTAGCAGGCGAAGAGTTATCCATCCAGAAGGTGATGGATGTCAGGAAGTCTTTTGACGTATCAGTTGAAGCCTGTCTTATTCGCTTAATAAAACTTGCACGCACCCCGTGTGCCGCTTTCTGTGCGTCCATGCACGATCATGAAACTTATCGCATCGACTACATCATCCCTGCGACAGGATGGGACTGCCCCCTGCCAGTGGGACAATCCTTTTCACACGACGGCCCAGTGGCCGAAGCGAGTGCAATTGGTTTTACCTCTGTAGGCCAAGAAGAAGTTTTGGGCTCAAACTATCGAGTTGAATGTGTTGGGCTAGCTCCCTACCCAGGACAAGTAGTACCACGTGTCGTCGGTTTTTTGACTCCATCACAACCGACAGACTACGAAGCTCTCGTGGTTACTGAGGTAGACGGGGACGCCCTCGTCCCGCGGGGTAGTGGCCCAAAATTGGTAGCTCACGTGATTCCAGACACTAGCTCTACCTGGGGAGGAAATGGTTTCGCTTCTCAGGTCCGCAAGAAATTCCCTCACGTATGGGAACAATTTCGTAGTGAGACTTGCGCACTAGATAAAACGCCTAAGCTTGGACAAGTCTTCGTTGCCAGAATGGGAGAAGGTATCAGCGTCGCCCATATGGTCGCACAGCGAGGCTACGGGGCATCGAAAGGTCAGCGACTCGGCTATGAAGCTTTTGCAAAGTGTTTGTCTGAAGTGCGCGTAAAAGCCCTTGAAATGGGCGCCACAGTGCATATGCCAAGAGTTGGGACAGGCCACGGGGGAGCTAACTGGGAAATAGTCAGAGAACTCATCACTGAAGAGCTTGTTGATAAGGGCGTTCCTACGACGATTTACCGGCTGCCGGTATAACCTTAACAAGACGGCCGACAGGGATGACGGATGAAGCATAGAGCGATTGTGTTATCGGGTCGAGTTTGCGCAGGTAAGTCAACACTTGCCAGCCTACTTACAACTCGCGCGAACGCGACTTTGATCAAGACGAAAGACTTGATTTACCAATTTCTACCGAAGACTAAACATACAAGGCGAGCCTGTCATAGTGCGGGAGTACGACTTGATCGAGACAGCAAAGGCAGCTGGATTTCTGATGCATTGAACGAACGGCTAATGAATGAGAAGGAATTAGGCCTGATCGTAGTTGACTCCGTTCGCACTGCTGCACAAATCGAGTATTTGAGGCACAGCGGATGGATTGTCACGCATGTTCATCTAGACGCCACCCCCAATACGTTGGCAGGTCGATTCTCTTCTCGCCCTGCCAACGAGGAGGGATTGACTTACGCACAAGTTGCCAATATCCCCACTGAAAAACATGCGGCAGATCTAGCCAGGGTCGCAGACGTGTTAATAGACTCGGATCGGTGCAACGCCGACGACGTCTATGCACGCGTGATCGCACGTATAGAGACCCGCCCTCTACTGACCTCTCCCGTTATTGATGTGCTTGTCGGGGGACAATATGGAAGCGAGGGAAAAGGAAATATTGCTCATTTTATGGCACCTGAATATGACGTTTTGGTGCGCGTAGGTGGGCCTAACGCGGGACACAAGGTGTACCGCTTCGATGAGGAGCCTTATACGTTTCGTCAGCTCCCATCCGGCGCCCTAGGCAACAAAGATGCAACACTTGTCATCGGCGCAGGTGCCGTAATCGGACTTGATGTACTTCTTAGGGAGATCAGTGAGCTCTCCATCAGTTACGACAAACTGTTGATTGATCCTCAGGCCATGATCATTAACGCCCATGATATTAGGTGGGAAGAAAAAATCCTCAAAAACGCTATTGGATCGACGGCACAGGGGATCGGCCGTGCAACGGCTAGAAAAATCCTGGGACGAACACCTGGTAGTAGCGTTAAAATGGCGAAAGATATCCCGGCGCTAAAACATTACCTTAGAGACACGGTTGAGTTTTTTGCAGGATGCTTATCCGGCGGAAAAAGAGTCATGCTGGAGGGGACTCAAGGAACATCGTTGAGCCTACATCATGGACATTACCCCCATGTAACATCACGTGCTACCACTGCAGCTGCTTGTTTGGCTGAAGCGGGTCTTTCGCCTCGTCATGTAAGACGAATCGTTATGGTGTGTCGAACCTATCCAATAAGGGTGGGCGACTCGGTTACAGGACAAACCTCTGGCTTTATGAGCCAGTTCATCGATTTCGCAGAAATCGCGCAACGATCAGGAATAAAGCTTGAAGAGCTAACTGGAGCCGAAGTCGGATCGGTTTCTCATCGTCCTCGTAAGGTGGCTGAGTTTGATTGGGCGCAGCTACGGAAGTCGCTACTACTGAATGGACCTACAGACATAGCTCTGACTTTTGCAGACTATTTAGGTGTGTCTAATCGCCGCGCGTATCGGTACGAGCAACTGACGGACCAAACCCTACGTTTTATTGAAGAAATTGAGAAAGTCAGCGGCATTCCTGTGTCTATGATTTCAACTGCATTCAACGAAAGAAATATCATCGACCGCAGAATGTGGTAATCGATTCGGAGATTTAATATGGATGTCGCCGCACTTATTAATAACTACCCTCGACTCTTCCACATGGCGGAAGAAGGTTCTTGGCCATCGATCAAAAAGCACGGTCTTTTGAGCACCGCCGCGGCTTTAGATCGCTATTCCATACAGGGAGCGAGCCGGCTAACGCTCGAAGAGGGACATCGCGCGGAGAAAGTTAAAGTCGGAGCTCCCGCAGATTTTATCGTATTACGAGATCAAAAACCTATGGAGCCATCCCGCTTGGCACGGGCATTGACCGATGGAACGACTCCAGCTGAATGGTACAAATTTTTGAACTCGAAGGTTTTCATGTGGGCTGAGGAAACGCGGCTTTTTAAACTGTTGAATGCTCGTGGCTATGGAAAGCTAACCCACGACGTGCTGACTATTGATACTGCTGCCTTGATGGCTCAGTACGAGAACGCAGTTTGGTTATGCCATATGAACTCAGGTAACACGTTCCCAATGTGGCATGCGCGTGGAATGGATACGTTCAAACGAATTGCGAACTATCCAACAAAAAAAAGATCTGAAGCGCCAGCAAAAAAAGTAGTCGAAGTTGTTGTGGATTACCATATCCCTAACATTGCTGACTTTGTAGTCGAAGTCAGGTCAATTCAAGGCAAGAACATTCTTGGAAATATTGCATTGTAAGGTTGGTGACCATGACGACCACAAAGAAACTAATAGTTCTTTTAAGCGGTCCAATCGCTGTCGGAAAGACATCGTTGCGCGAAAAATTGATTTCGGACTTTGATTTTCACACAATTCAATCGAGCACTTACCTTAAAGACCTGGCAACAACACGAAAAATTGACCCAACTAGACACAACCTTCAAGAGCTTGGTGACTCTCTGGACAGGGAAAGCAACTTTCGATGGATTGTAGACAACGTCGCATTGCCGCTAATAAGTTCAAATCCTAGCTATTCGCGATGGATCATTGACGCCGTCCGAAAACCTGAGCAAGTCGAGCATTTTCGCGACGCGTTCGGGGATAGCGTTCTACATGTTCATCTAACCTCTACGGAAGAGATTCTCGAATCTCGCTACAACGCACGGAAAAAATCAGAAAATAGCAGTGACAGAAACATCCCTTACAACGAAGTAACTTCACATCCAAACGAGCAGTGTTCACGCAGTCTAATTACTTTAGCCAATATAGTTATAGACACATCAAAGCTATCTCCGTTAGAAGCAGCCAACCATATCTGCAAAAAACTCAAAATAAATACAATAAACTAAACTTTCAAATACTCACTTTAACGAAAGTCAAGCGCACACATCAGAACGAAGCCCATACCTAAAATTGGTATGGGCTAATATAGCATACAAGAAGTAGAGCACTATCGTTGAAAACGATGAGTTTCTCTGTTCATTTGAATTGCAAGCAAATGCCCTTTTGGATCATCCGCCTGAAGTACCATCGAATCCTTTTCAAGTTGGACGATAGTAAACTCATCCGAGGTTCCTTTAGGTATTGCGTCGCTGAGAGCAGGAAAGTCTTTACCTGTGATAGCAACGATCATTTTTGGGTCAATTCTCTTAGAGTCAATCTCAATAAACTTCGGATGAGACTTTATATCCATCAGTTTAATAATGATACTCTTCGAGTCCGCAGACCACTCGCCGGCGCCATCCACATCGTAGAGGATGCGAAACTCTTGCTTATCCACTAACCCCTCAAGTTTCATTTGGCCGGTGAAGTTATAGCTTCCATTCTTCAAGTACTCTGTCGTACCATTAATCTCCACCGTACCGTTGGAGGAAGGATAGGAATACCTGCTAGACCAAATGCCATAGACACCAGGATTTCTTGGCTCACTCGGTGCTGATGGAAGAACTACAGCTAAAACCGCAAATACTCCTCCAACAACGGTTGATACTGCCACTGAGACCTTCGTAAAGGTTGAAAGATTAACTTTATACATATTATCCTTTGAATTAATTATTATCTTAGTGATACACGAAGCCCTCGCCACCATAGAAATAGCAGCTTGGACATTATTTTGGGAAAAGGTAGCCAGGGAGACGTAACGTCTCCCCAAAATCCACCTTGCTAGAAGTCGAACGAGAGTTGCCCTGGGGGGCTACGATAGTGATCAGTGACGTCCTCCCACCTCCCAAAGCGAAAGCGAGGATAGCGATGGACGTAAACAGTTTTGACGCGTTGTGCCGGCGAGCGGCGGTACTTACGGACTGACGCCATTTTGGTCAGATCTCCTTGCTGTGTTAGGCCGGAGAACTGCTCTTACCGACCAGCGGGCACAAGGTTTCCTTGCGCTGGCGCTGGTAGGCTGCTAAATTTCGCACGCGAACTTGAAATCAGCGGAACAGAGCGATGGTAGCCATTCCATCGCTTTTATTTGATAAGGGCCACTCGAAGCGCCAACTTCTGTGGTCCTTTTTCATTCCAGGTAGCCTTCTTTCCTTAAAGAGTAAATTCGAATCCCTGCGGATTTTTTTGATACTCCATATTTAACTGCAATTTGAGAGGCATTTAGTCTCATACCCGAAAGCTCACTTGCAGGAATAAGCAGCTCCGCAGCAAATCTATCTGCCTGCCACTCAGAGTCTTCGTAAAAATTGTGACTTCGCGGAGAAGAGGGATGATGTCTCGCGAAACCAAGCCTGTCAGAATTATGCAGAATTAGATGACCTAGTTCGTGAGCCAACGTGAATCGAGACATTCGATCCCCCCGTACCGCACCAGACCATACTGACTGTTTCACTCGAATCAGATGCCTATCGGGAAAAGCAAGGGCAAGGACATCTGAAGGGAATAAGTTGTCCTCCTGAATATCGTAGTCCCATCCTTTCGACTGCAAACCAAACTCATAGAGTTCAATAATATCTACGTTACCGGGTGGCAAAGAGAATATAACTCTAAACTCCTCAGCCACCTCCCTAATTTTACGGCTACTCAAAGGGGCGACCCTAACCCCTCGCGGCTTCGATTTCTCCATCAACTCACATCCTCTAGTACCTTATTCAAACGATCCAAAATTTCTAATCGTACTTGGTCTGTAACGCCAGGCAGCTTCCTGGCAAAAGCTCCCAGAACTCCCTTCTCTAAATCCTCAAGCTTTTCCACATTTATTGCCGATTTACTTTCGTCAGCCGCTCTTACAAGATCATCTTTATTAAAGTTACTGTTAGTAGCCGAAAAATATTCAATAGTTTTTTCTAGTAGTTCATCATTCACTGGCTTCCTACCGGTCTCCACGGCGGAAAGGTAGGCTTCTGAGTAGCCTATAGCCTCTGCCATTGCATTCAGCCTTACTCTGGCCTGAATGCGTAATTCACGCACTTTTTGGCCGAAAGGCGTCAGGTTCATGTTTTCCCCTCCATTGTTAGTCTCCATGACCTCCCCGGCGGGAAGGACTACAGAGCATTGCTTTGATACTTGTAGGGAATCTACACCCTAAAGAACGGAAAAACAACCTACAAGGAAGATTTTCTGCCAGCCTAGGTTCCTTCGGTGCTTGGCACGCCACTGTTCGCAGAAGAAGGCCCCAGCGGTGGTTTTCCTGAACGATCCTTAGGAATGGGGGGTAGTAGGATTTAATAGTTCAGTATTCGCTCTGGGGCGATATCTCTCTCAAACGATCACTGGCCACGCAGCTTCCGCTGAGGGCTTAGACGGAAACGTAAGGTGAAAACCAAGCGCTTAAGGATAGAAATAGGGGTAGACGAGAGCTCTCAATCATCATAACTTATTGATATGATTGTAATTATTTTTGTTTTTCGACTCCTGGTGCCGCACCATACAAAACGAAGCCCTCGCAGAAATGCGGGGGCTTTGTTGTTTATGGGGTGCTCAATTTTCCTCCGCCCCCCCTGAAAAATCTGTGGGAGCGAGCTTGCTCGCGATGAAGCCATCAACCCACCGACAATCTTCTCGTCCAAGACAACGGGCAGCCTTTCCTAGGCCAGCTCAACCAAACAACATCTTCTGCCAATGATCCTCACCCACAATGGCAATCGAAGCACCCGCCTCCCGCAGTTCCACTGCCTTCATGATCTTCGTTCCGTAGGTACTGTGGCGCCACTGCTCATTACCCACGCTGCCGACCACCAGGTAATGCACCTTCTTACTCACCCCGCCCCCAATCAAACCGCCACGCTCCTCGACCAGAGTCTGACAATCCTTGCGCGGCCCGTAGGCCATGATGCCTGTGAATACAAATGTCCGGCCGCCCCACACCAAGTCAGGGACTGGGGAATTGAACGGAAGGTCTGTCGGAGCGAAGGCAACAGCGCCGCCGACTTGGGATCTATAAATGTCCACGCCAGAAAAACCGCGCAGGATGTTAAGCAACTCAAGAGACTCATCCGGGTCTAGGGCCTCGTCATGAAGCATGGACGCCAAACGCGAATACAGCAGATTGATCACCGGGTCGTTCAGATGAGCGAGGTTGTTTTCCAACCACTGCTTTAGAAAGATCACTTCGTGGGTGTTCACGACGCCGTCTGCCGTAATCCCAGCGGCCAGCCCAACCAGGGCGTCGGCGGCGCGCCGATCGATACGGGACTGGTGGAAGAATTTGCTGTTTTCGAATTCGTTGTGTAGGTCCATTACGGGGGCTCCCTAGGGTGTATTGACGAGGCTGAAGCATTGCCGATTGAAAGAAATGTTGTGTTCAAACCTAGCAATCTGCGCGCAATTTCCGGGACATTGAATACGGCTTGAAGCCTTTAAACCGAGCACGAACGACCAACCAGCACCCGCATGCCAAGCGCCACCGCAGGACATTCATCCTGACAAATGATGGCCACTAATTTGACAGCATTCAACCGAGCAACTATAGATCAAAAGCCCGCTCAAAAAGGACTCGGTATGCGCTTACTTCTCACCCTGTTGGGCTTGAGCTTGGGCTTGTCTGGTTGTTCGTTTGTCTCGGTCACTGGTGCTGCCACAACCGAACGCTTTATCAACGTTGGCCCCGTGCTACTCAGAACCGATCAACCCGCACGCGCGATAGTCACCTCTACGCTCGGCGTGGGCGCAACAAACTTTCAAGGCACCACCAACATCGGCTATGTCGACCAAGAAGTGGTTGTTATTCCTAATGCTGCCGGATGTGAACTCATCCTCATAGTTAGAAACCACCAAGAGCTCGAACGAGCGAAACAGATCCTGGGGGATGCCCTCAATCATGCCTGCACCAACTACAAGGAAGCACTATGAAGGCACTACGGCTAACCTCACTGATCGTATCGGCAGCGCTGGTGACAGCCTGCGCAAACGAATCGCCCTTGCTTTTTGTTTCAAAATCCTCGGTGGGTCTTGATGTTTCAACACCTACCACAGGTAGTACCGAACTCAGCGTCAACTTTGGTTGGAAGTCCATTGACGCGGCGTACGTACCAGTTGTTGAGATTGTTGACAAAGACGGTAGGGTGCTGCATCAAATATTATCAGGCGATTCCGAAGCGACCAGGCAACAAACCCCGACCCCCAACCCTCTTGCCGTAAAACTCAAAGAGGAGGTAGATTTACTAGTTGAAAAATCTGAAACCCTAGCGAAGATCGACAAAACAAATGATCCCGCAGCCGTTGCAGAACTAACGCAACAGGAAGAAAAAGTTACCAACTTGGCCGAACAATTAAGCTTGGAAAGTATTAAATCCGAACAAAAACCTTCAGCAGCACCAAACCTTTCCAGAGAGCTCAAAGAACAAGTAGGCCTACTAGTAAAAAACACCATCGACTTTAGAAAGATAGCGAACCAGCCGAAAGCTGCTGCCAATCTGGAAAACCAAAAAAAGGTTGTTACCGCCATATCCGAAAAAATAGCCAGCCCTGAAAACACCAAAATTGAGCAACAACCTCCAATCGCATCTACCCTTTCTATCCAGCTTGTCAAAGCATCAGACGCTCTTAATGAAACGACGGAGTTATACAAAAAGGCAACGGATATAGACAAACCCCAGTTTAAGAAACAGATGCAAGTGCAACAAGAAGTCGTGGCAACCATTTCCGAAGCATTAATCAAGTCCATCGACCGTACAGACGCGCTATCCGTGTTCTCCGTGATCGATACGAAGTCGGTATTCCGGGAGTCAGTCGGCGTGGGCAAAGTCTTCGCCACGGGCATGGCGGCGCAGAATGTGTCGCGTGATTTCAACTCCTCACGCGGCTGCGTCACCGCAATCTCCAACGCGGTAGCCAAGCTTGCAGCGTCCACAGACGCTGCCGAGCAAGCCAAAGCCAAAGCACTCATTGAAGCCTGTAAATAACCTCCGCGACGAACACCAATGCCCATTACACCAAAAACTTGAGCGTGCTGCCTCCGTGGTGAGAAAGCACGCTCTCGCTCGGAAGCGAAACCGCTGTAGACCGGTGCGTGTGGTAGAGCCGATAAAAGAACGGTCTCCCAATATCGCCGCCCAGCGGGAGCAAGCGCCATGGGTCCACAGTCAAACCAACCGAGCCCCACCATCAATATTCAACGTGGCACCGTTCATAAACGTATTGGTCATCAAGAAAACCGTCGCCGCGCCTGCCTCAGCGGCAGTGCCCACGCGATGCAACGGCAGCACCTGTTCCCATGCGCGAACGTACGCATCGCGCCCGTCACCCAAGGCTTTGCTGAAGATAGGCGTATCGATCGGGCCTGGAGACAGCGTGTTGACGCGGATGGGCGCCAGTTCCAAGGCCAGGCCACGGGCCAATGCTTCCATTGCGGCCGAAGCGGCAGCAATTACTGCGGTGCCATGGGCATTGGGCCGGTCGGCCAGGCAGCCTGAGATAAAAGTGATGGAGCCTTCCTTGGACAAGCGATCCCCGAGCGCGCGGATCGCATGGATAGAGGCCCACATCCGCTCTTCGAACGCCCGGCGCAAGTAGTCGATTTCTGCATCCAGCACTTTGCCCGCCACGAAGGTGCCGGCGAACAGAACCAGATGGTCCACGTGCGGGATATCCACCAAGGCGGCGTAGATGGCTTCGCTTTGGGTGACGTCGGCGGCGCGCCAGCCGGCAAGGCCGTGTTCCAGGGCGGCTTGCTCGGCACGCTCGGCGTTGGAACCGATCACGATGACGGATGCGCCGGCGGCCTTGGCTTGAATCGCGGCAGCAAGACCGATGCCGGAGGTGCCGCCGAATATCACTACGGTGCGGTCCTGCAGTTGGGCAGGCAATGGTTGGGCGAATGAATGGCTCATGGTCTATCTCCTTGAACGCCTGGATGGCGTCGATGGGCAAAGACTAAAGACTCGAGCCAACGTTGATAATTGGGTCGGAAGTCGCTTTACTAATGCCATGAAGGAACAAATTGGTTTGGACCGCCTGACCGGTCTTATTGCCTTTGCCCGCGCCGCCTCTTTGGGCAGCTATACCGCTGCGGCTCGCGATCTGTCGGTGTCGCCGTCGGCCATCAGCAAAAGCGTGCAACGGCTGGAGCAGCATTTCGGGTTAAGTCTGTTCAGCCGCACCACCCGCTCGTTGACTCTCACCGTCGAGGGCCGGGACCTGTACGAACGGGCGCTGCGGATTCTGCGGGAGGTGGAAGACATCGAGCAGGCCGCCGTGGCCTCGCGCGCTGAACCCTCCGGCACCTTGAAAGTGACAGCGCCACCGCCTATCGGGCTGAACATTTTGGCGCCGGCGATCCCCAGGTTTCGCGAGCGCTACCCCAAGCTCGCCATCGACCTGCGCTTGGGCGATCAGTTTGCCGACATCGTCGAGCAAGGCATCGACGTGGCCGTGCGCGTGGGCAACTTGGCCGATTCCCGTCTTATCTCTCGCACGCTGGGTCCCCATCGAATTTGCGCTTTTGCTTCGCCAGCCTATCTGGCCAAACGCGGCACGCCGCTGGAACTGAGCGACCTGGCCAACCATGATTGCGTGAATTTTCGCTACCAGAGCTCGGGCCAAGCGCTGCGCTGGCCGTTCAGCGTGGGGGATCGCACGGTGGAGATCGCGCCCGACGCCTCCATCGTCATCGACGCCAGCGATGCGGTGGCTGCGGTGCTCGCCGCTGGCGGTGGCATCGGCATTTCACCGACCTATGTCGCGGCGCCCTATGTTGCCCGGGGTGAACTGACGCCGTTGTTTCCACAATTTGCCATTGATCGCTCCTCCATTACGGCGTTGTGGCCGGAAAGTCGCCGGGGAAGCCCGAACGTCAAGGCGTTCGTGAGTTTCCTGAACGAGCTGTTTCCCACCCCTACCGCGTGGGACGAGATCGTCGCGAAGGGCTCTTTGAATCCACTCTAGAATGTTTGCTTGCGGAAAAGGACTGCTTCGCAGCCCAGCGGGAGCAAGCTCCCTCGCCACAGCCTCATCTAATCATTTCCCTCGCCGATAGCTTCAGGTATGAGCCGTCCCAAGGCTCTGCTGGCGCTCGACTACACTTGCCCAGACATCTCGCTCCAGGAGCAGTTAGCGATGAAGATCCGCACCAAGGTCATAGGCTCGGGGTTGGTCAGTCTTTCTTTTGCGCTGCTGCTTGGCGGGATCGGCTTGTGGGGCTATCACTCCATGACCGAGGCCCTGGTGCAGAACGAGACCAGTATCTCGGCCATGCGCAAGCACATGGAGGCGGACATGATGCACGACGCTATTCGTGCCGATGTGCTGGCCGCCCTGCTGGTGAAGCCGGGGGATGCGCAGGGGGCGAAGGAAGTGTTGGACGGGTTCGATGAGCATACGCAACGGATGCGCAAGGTCATCGCCGAGAATGCCGAGGCGAAGTTGCCAGGGGATGTCGCCAAGGCGATTGGCGAACTCAAACCGCAAGTCGAGACCTACATCGGTAAAGCCAAGCAGATCATCGACCAGGCGCTGGGCGGCGCCCAGGATGCCCATGCACTGCGGGCGGAGTTCGATGGCGCGTTTTCAGCACTGGAAGAACGCAACGAGGCGGTCAGCGAGCTGATCGAAAACCAGGCGCTATCATCGCGCGAACATCAGGACAGCAGCATTCAGACCTCGGAGCGCTGGCTGATCGTGACATTACTGGCGACCTGTGTCGCCCTGGCGTTGTTGTCATGGAGCCTGCTCAAGGCGGTGCTCACGCCACTGAACAAAATCATCGTTAATACCCAGGCGATTTCCCAAGGCGATCTACAGCGCTCGATGGGGGCTCAAAGCAAGGATGAGCTGGGTCAGTTGCAAGGCGTGATCGAGCAGATGCAGACCAATCTGCGGCAGATGATCGCCACCATTCGCGGTCAGAGCGACGAGTTGCACGGCACGTCGCGGAATCTGGGTGATACGGCGCGGCAGATTGTGTCCAGCGCCGACCAGCAGGCGCAGAGCGCCACCAGCATGGCGGCGAGCATGGAGCAAATGATGGCGAACATCAGCCAGATCCATCAGCACGCCGACAGTGCCCGGACGATTTCGGCGCAATCCGAACAATTGGCGAGCAGCGGCGGCCAGGTGATTCTCGGGGTGGTGGAAGGCATGAATCGGATCGCCGAGGTGGTTAACCAATCGTCCAGCAAGATCACGGCGTTGGACGCGTCATCCGAGGACATTCATTCCATCATCCAGGTGATCAAGAGCATCGCCGAGCAAACCAATTTGCTGGCGCTCAACGCTGCCATCGAGGCCGCCCGCGCCGGTGAGGCGGGCCGTGGTTTTGCGGTAGTGGCCGACGAAGTGCGCAACCTGGCAGCGCGCACGACGCAGTCCACCCAGGAAATCACTGCGATGATCGAGCGCATCCAGTCCAGCGCCCGGGATGCGGTGGCGAACATGCAGGCATGCGTCAGCCGCGTAGATGAAGGCGTCAACCTGGCCCAGCAGGCCGGGGTGTCCATCAGCGAAATCCGCACCGGCGCCCGGCATGCGGCCGAGGTGGTGGAAGAAATTTCCCAGACCATTGCCGAGCAATCCAAGGCCAGTGACGAGATGGCCCAGCGGGTGGAGTCGATTGCCGAGCAGTCCAGGGAGAACACCCGTTCGATTCATAACCTGACGCAAACGGCGGATCAGTTGAACGACGCGGCGGGTTCGATGCAGGCTTCGGTGCAGCAGTTCAAGATTTGATCAATCGGGGCTGCTACGCAGCCCAGCGGGAGCAAGCTCCCTCGCCACGGGTTATTCCGTCCTTGGGAAACGGCGTCGCACTCATACCTGACTCACCTCGAACACAAACGAAATCTCCCGCTTCTGGGCGCTCCAGACATACCGAATATGCTTGCCCTGCACCGGGATCGATACCGCCGGCGGGCGGAACGCGGCCACACATTCGTGACCGGGCAGGCGGACGCTGTTGTACAGGAGCCCCCAGGAAAGGGTTTCACGCAGGTCCCGGGCGAACAACTGCGATGGGCCGTAGGCTGTCGGGTCGGGGTTGTGCAGGTGTGGATAGTCGTGGCGAATGTCATGCAGGGGTTTGACCACTTGGTTGACGTAGGTGCGCATCGTCAATTCCAGATCCGGTTCGTTGGTAGCCCCCAGGAACCGGGCCTGGTGATAACACGTCTCGGCAATCGCGGCTTCTTGGCTGCTGGCGGCGTAATAAACGCCGAAGGTGCCATCGCTGAAGCGGCTGCTTTTGCCAATGTGGGTAAATGCCGCCATCACCGGTGAGGAGCCCGGCCCGGAGACGCGGTCTTCGGGACGCACCCGGGAGAGCACGCCGGCTTCTTCCATGAGCCGGTCGTTGGTCAATGCTTCCAGGGCATAGGCCGTGGGCAAGTCTTCAGGATCGAGCACATCTTCGAACAACGTGATCGGCGGAAAACTACTGTTGACGATCCGATAGGCCCGTTTCCATTGCGGGTCCGCCAAAGGTGGCGTCATTAGCCGCGCACTCCATCGAGGTATCGCCGCACATCGGCAATGTCCACCACCCGGCCGGCCAGCATGTAGGACAATGCCGACTGGCCATTGAACGGCGCAGCGGTGTTAGGACTGCTGATCCACTGATACGCACGGTCCCGGCTGTTGCTGAAGATGATGCTCAACGCCTTGTGTATTCCCATGAGATAGGAAATGCGCTCGAGGGTGTCTCGCGGCAGCCTTACGTTATCGGGCAGCTGTTTGTACTTGTAGAAGGTCGTGTTGCCTACTTTGCCCAACAACGTACGCTGCTGCTCGACGCTGCAACCCCACAGCTCCATGAGATTGAAGAAAAATTTCAACGCGACTCGTCCCGCATCCGGGGAATCCAATTGTTGCTGTGCGTTGAGGCTGACGGAGGAAATCGCCATGAGTCTTGGCTCCCTTGTTGCTGACTGATGCCTAGAGAGTAGTACACATATGGATAAAGTTTAAGTTTTAATTCGCAAGCGGACAAACAAGAGCCCCAGTAACGGCTCATTCATCTCGACGTGATTGTTTTGATAAAGACCGACCTGCAAGCCAAACCAGCAAAAACCTCAAATCCCACATAAGCTCCAGTTATCGGCTGCCGGCGCTTTTCGCTACAAAACCGCGACAACCGTGGCAAGGTGCTTGATGATAGCCACCATCGCACCGCCGGGCCCGGGCCGGGTGCACAACAATAGCGAGCCCACTTGAGCAGAGGGCATTACCTCATGGATAGTAGAACCTTACGTAACCTCATGCGCATCGTTCAGACCGGTTCGTTGTCGGCGGCGGCGGAGCAGTCGTGCCTGACGGTGCAGGCATTGGCGGCGCAGTTGAACAAGGTCGAGGAGCAGTTCGGGTTCAGGTTGTTCCGGCGCTCGAACAAAGGCCTCACGTTGACCAGCCAGGGCTCGGAACTGACGCCTTTCATGGACCAGGTCCTTGCGGCCACTCGGCAATTGGAAGAGAAAGTCACGGCGCTCAAGACGCCCAGGCAACGCAGCCTGAAAGTGGCGCTCAATACCACCCTGCCTGGTGATTTCAATCGTCGGATGATCGATCGCCTGATCGCTGTGTTCCCTCATTATCAATTGGAATTCAGCTACGCCGAATCGATGGAGAACCTGAGCAAACTCAAGAACGAAGACTTTGACCTGGCCATCCTGATCGGACAACAGAGCGGTTTTTCCAGCATTCCGATGCCGGATGTACAGGTGCGGGTGGTTGGCGCCCACTGTGGTGACGAAGACGATTCCCTTGGCCTGCTGGGCGACAAATTCCAGGTGCGTCCTGCGCAAGAATGTCCGTATTCCCACAGCTTTCTTCGCTTTCTCGACGCGGGTCTCGGCGAATATGGGCCAAGCCAGCGAATGGTTTATTCCTGCAGCGAAACGCTGACGCTGTCGTTGATCACCCAGCTTGATGGCTTGGGGCTTGTGTCCCGCGACGCGGCGCTTCGCAACGGTTTGGCGATTTTCCCGGACTTCGAGGATTTCCTTGAAGTACGCCTGGCGGTGAACAATCCCGAACTGTCCGACCAGGCGTTGCACGACGTGGTCGACCTGACGCTACAGGAACGAGCCGAGCGCGATATACGCCGCCGTCCCCACCGCTACGCTGAGAAACAGGTTGCGGCTGAAATACGCACATAGCAGCGTCGGAATCGCGGCATAGAACTCGGGGCGGTCGAGCTGGATGTGCTGATCCTTGATCAGCAACGGCGTCAGGCTGATCGCGGCGACGATCGCCACCGGCAGGTATTCCAGGGCACGTGCGACGAAGGGCGGCCAGTTTTCGGTATTGACCTGCAGCGGCAGGGCCCGTGGCAGGAAGGTCACGGCCATCATCAGCGCAACGGCCAGGATCAGGAACGTTTGGTCAGGCATACGCCCACCCCGCAGCCAACGAACGTGGCGATGAAGACATTGAAGGGCGAACTGCCCACCAGGCTCAGCGCACCCATGCAGACGACTGCCGCCAACGCCGCGATCAGCTTGTTGCGCGTGTTGCACAACGAAACCAGTACGTAGAGCATCATGGCCGTCAAGGCGTAGTCGAGCTGATACTTGATCAGGTGCGCCGCGTATTGGGCGCAGATGGCGCCCAGCAAGCCGCCGAGCACCCAGGATGTATGGCAGAACAAATTGAAACCGATCAGGTAGCGAACACTGACCGGCGCCCCGCTGCCTAGCTTGACGCTGTGAAAGGCGAACGACTCGTCCGTGAGCCCCACCGCATAGCACCAGCGCTCGAAACGACTGAGCCCCAGCGCACGCAATGCCTTGGCCATGTAGACCGACATCAGCATGTGACGGGCATTGATCAGGAACGTGGTCAACACGATGGTGGTCAACGACGCGCCGCTGGAAATCAACGCCAGCGCCGCGAATTGCGAGGCGCCTGCGTAGACGAACAGGCACATCGCGACCGGGAGCCACAAGGGCAACCCGGCGTTGACTGCCATCAGACCGAACACAAACGAAACCGTGAAATAACCTGCTACCACCGGACTGGCTTCAGCAAAGGTTCGTGAGGCTTGTGGTTCGACCGCCAGCGGCTGGCTGGAAGTCTTGTTCATAAATCCCTCTCGAAAGTGATTTCGCCCCGGGGCTCGCAGAACCCCTGGGCAGCCCAGAAACGCTTGCCGGCCAGATTGCTTTCGTCGACGAACAGGAACATGCGCAGCACGCCTACCCGTTTCATGTCGGCTGACGCCGCTTCCACCAGGCGTTGCCCGAGGCCTTGGGTACGATGCCTGGGGCTGACGGCCAGGTGGTTGATCGTTCCACGCGTGCCGAGCATACCGCCGATCACCGCACCCACGACCTCACCCTGGGCATCGAAGGCCATGTAGGCGGTCGTGGTTTCCTGCAACAGCACCCCACGCAAGAACCGGGCATCCTGCCACTCGCAGAATGACACTTCGTCAAAACCGCGAAAGAACTGCTCCAGTCGTTCGGCATCCCTGACCATGGCCCGGCGCAACAGCACTTGTTGCACCGAATCATCCAAGGGCTCGAGTTGCTCAGCGAACAATGTCGAAAGCGGTCCCGGGCCGCGAAAACGAAATCGCCAGAATCTGCCTGAACGCCATTTCATGACTATGGACGTTGCGGGCAGGGGTCACATAGTGGCGCATGTCGCGGTCGAGGAAGAATGTCGTATCGAGGATATCCTCGTAAGTGGTTGCCGCCAGTTGCTCTTCCTGAGCGCTGTACAGACGACTTTCCGCGCCCGCCACATTGTGGCGGCCCCAGAAATGCACGCCGCTGAACGGGTAGCCATCGCAATGAATGCCTTCAGGGGTGATTTCCAATTGCTTGCCCGGCTTGATCTCGATGCGGATCTGATGGATCTGGCACTGCCAAACTTCATCATGCAACTCCGGCGGCAGGACGTTCTTGTACACCTCGAAGTCCGTGTCGATCAGGCTGCGCATCACGGGCGAGTTGATCACTTCATTGGAAAAGTCCTGGAAGTGCCGCTCCAATCCGCCGACATAGCTGTTATTGGCCTTGGACTGGACGTAGGCCCGGTGTTCGAGCTGCTTGAGTTCACGGGTCGCGGGGTTGTATTCGAAGTCGCTGTAGCGGCGAAAACGCATGCCTGACTCGGCCTGGCCGTAATAACTGTCGGGCTCCATGTTTTCCCAGCTTTTGGTCAGCCGGACAAAGTCGCCGAAATGACCGTAGAGATTGAAGTCTCCACCACGGACGTTGACGTATTTGTCTCGTCGTAGCGCTTCGCCCACTTCCCTGTTCAGAACGATCATTTTTCAAAGGTCTCCACTGCATTGAGCGGACTAATCTAGTAGGTGCAGGATTTGCGTCCATGAGAAAGTATTTGAAGCATTTCAAGCCGTACTTGAAACGGTACAAAAAGTTTCGTCAGTACGACTTTTTTGCACGGAAAAACGCGTTTGCGACGTCATTTTTGCAGTGAGCGACGGCGAATTTCGTTTTCGTCCTCACTGCGCAAGAAGTGACGCAGCACTGCGCAATTTACTAGGCGTTTTCGCCCCGCACGACTTGCCTTCAAACATCCAAAAAACGCTTCAGCCCGGCTGTTCACGGGCCTTCCTGAAACCTGGCTCATTCCTTGATAGATGTGCGGCCCTCACCGGGGCAATCCCCGGCCTCGCACCTTCGGCAAGGAGAGCCCAATGGCCACCCCGACGTTCATTCCACTCGACCCCAGGACATGGCTGGCGCAACAGCCATTGCAGGAAAACGAGCACCTTTATCTGATCATCAGTGCGGCAAGCGAGGCCGATGCGCTGCAAGCCCTTCGCACTTCGGTCCCGCTCCATCCGTTGCAACCCGTCTGGAGCGACACCCCCTACGCCACCTGGCAAGCCGTGATGCCCTACGTGACCGAACTCGACCCCGGCTCGGCATTCCTGTCCTGGATTGCCGAAACCGACAGCCTCGACTGGGGCTGGCTGGCCGTTTCCCGGTGTGATCCGGAAGAAGTGTTGGCGCACCTGCGCAGCCTCACGCAAGTGAAGATGCCGGACGGCAGCGAGGTCTTTTTCCGGTTCTGGGATGGGCGCTTCATCCATCCGATCCTCGAACACCTCGGTGAAGCCGCCGGGGATATGTTGCCGGTGTTTGAGCGTTATTTGATCAACGGCAAATGCTTGGAAAACCCTGCGAGAAAGGTTCCGGCGGTCAAGGATTGGCCGTGGTGGGAGGTGCCGAAGGAGCTGTCGGACGCACTGGCGGAGCAGAACCCCTCGGCACGGGTGGACGGCCTGATGCAGTGGCTTGAGGAGGAGCGCCTGGATCTTTATAGCGCTTGGCCCACGGACAATCTGAGATTGAAAGTCAGCCGCTGCGTACGCCGTGCAAAGGTTCAGGAAGCGCTGCAGGCAACCCTGCTGAGCGAGCTGATCCTGGAGCAATGTTGATGTCCGCAACGGATCACATTGCTTTCGTCGATGAGGAACTTGCGGCCTTCAAGGACAGTTTGAAGCGCTATCAAGAGCAGACCCGAGCCTGGTATTCGCAGTGGGCCGATGACGTCAGCAGACTCAACGACCTGCCTTCTCTGATGGGCATGGAGCGGGTCATCAAGGTCGGTGACAGCCAAAAAACCGTGGCCATGACTGACGGCGAATTCAACTCGAATGTAGCGCGGTGTCCGCTGAAGGGGCCGTTGCTGATCGAGGGCAAATTCGAGTCGGTCTACGACATCCCGATCGGCGATATCGACGTTGAAATCATCGATGTGGAGAGTGGGGCCACCAGCAAAATCAGACTCGACGCCCAGGGAAAGGCCAGCTGGACCGACGGTGTACCCGGCAAGTACTACCAGATACGCGTGCACAGCAACGTCACGCCTGCCCAGATCGACGCGTTGTTCAGCACTTATGACGGGCTGACGGGCGAGCTGGAAAAATTCCTGCGCAATAAATGGGAAGGCCCGGCGGGGCACAGGCAGCAATGGTCGAGCCTGTCTTTGTCCGGCACGGCCCTGGCGGTGGGCAGCGGCATCCTCGAAGGCGGCTGGGAAGCCATCAAGGGTGTGTGGGACGGCATCAGCCTGGTGCTGGAAATGCTGAAAAACCCGGCGAAGTTCATGGTTGAACTGGGCGAAGGGGCCGATCGGCTCATTGAAGTCGCCAGGCAAACACCCGAGGTCATGAAAAAGGCCATGCTGCTGGCCAGCGACGAGGCTGCGCTCTTCCTGATGATGCGTTGTGCGCTGATCTGGTTGGCAAGCCTGCCGCCGATGCAAATGGCCGGCGATGCCGCAAGGATGACCACCGCTGCGGTCATGGGAATCGTGATCGACATCGTGTTGGCAATTGTCCTGACGGTGGTTGCCGAGGGTACCGGAGTCGTTTATCTCGCGGCACGGTTGAAGAAATATGGGGAAATCATCCTCAAGGCGGTGATCGGTTTCGTAGAGTCAGTGTTTGCCATCATCGACGGCTTCATGGGGTACGTCGCCAAGTACATTCCAGTAGCGGTGCGGGGCACGGCGGCGCCCATGAAAAAAGGCGCGGTCGAGCTGCGCATCGATGGCAAGAGGAACGCCAGGATCGCCGCTGGCAAGACGGTCGACGATGCTTCGAAGCAGGCGACGACGCCGACCGGCAAGAGCGCCGAGCCCGCCGCCCGTACCTGCACCGACAAATGCCCGGTCTCGATGGTGACCGGCGAAGAACTGTTGACGCTCAACGATGGCCAACTCGATGGCCTGCTGCCGTTCGAGTGGACTCGCCTGTACCGAACCAGCGCAGCGGAAATCGACTGCGGCCTGGGTTATGGCTGGAGCCACGCACTGGCCCATCGGCTTGAAATCAATGCTGAAGAAGTCATTTGGACCGATCACGAAAATCGATCCATCCGCTTCCCGCGCCCGAGCAAGCAGCGTCCAGCGATTAGCAACAGTCTGTCCCGTGCGGCTATTTACCTGGGCGACGCTCCCAACGAGCTGATCGTGGCTCAAGCCGGGCAACGGCCCTCGTTCTATCACTTTCATTTGCACAACGATGGCGCGAGCTTGGTTGCCATCAGCGACAGCTATGGCAATCGGCTGCGCGTTACTCGCGACGTGCTTGGGCAGATCAAGCGCCTGGACAACGGTGCCGGGCGCGGGTTGCTCTTGCGCTACAACGGCAGTCGCATCGTCGCGGTCGATTACCAACAACTTAATGCTCAGAACATGCTGGAACGGTGCTGGACGACCGTCCAGACGCTGGTCTCCTACCACTATGACGCCCAGCATCGTCTGGTCGAGGCGACCAACGCCAGCGGGGAGACGGAGCGTTATCGGTACGACGAGCAACACGTCATCACCGAACGACAGCTAGCCGGTGGCGCCAGTTTTTTCTGGGAATGGGAGAACCAGGGAAAGCAGGCCCGTTGCGTTCGTCACTGGGCCAGTTTCTCGCAAATGCATGCCCGTTATACCTGGGACGACAAGGGCAGCGTCACCGTTACCCATGGCGACGGCAGCGTGGAGATCTACACCCACGACGACAAGGCCCGGCTCATCAGCAAGACCGATCCGGACGGCGCGCAACATCGAAAGGCCTATAACGAAAAGGGCCAGCTGATCGCAGAAAAAGATCCGCTGGGCGCCGTGACCGAATACCGCTACGACGAGGACGGTTTGCTGACAGCCGTCATCCCGACGGAAGACGAAGCGGTCGTCTACGAACACATCAACGGCTTCGTGAGCGATGTACATCGCGGCAAAGCCAGTTGGAAATACCGCCGCAATCGGCAGGGCGACATAACCCGGCAGATCGATCCTGACGGAAACATCACGTACTACCACTACAGCGACCAGGGGCGCCTGAGGCTCATCAGCCACCCCGACGGTAGCGCTCACTCATTGGCTTGGAACAACCTCGGTCAACTGGTTGAAGAAGGCCTGCCCGACGGCAGTCAGCTTCTATACACCTACGACACGCTCGGCCGGCAGGCCAGCCGCCAGGACGAACACGGCGCCATCACCCATTACCAATGGGACGCCGTGGGCCGTTTGCTGCAAACCACCTTGCCCGGTGGCGCCACCCGCACCTGGCGCTACAACGCCTACGGCAAGGTCATCGCCGAACGGGACGAACTGGGCCGCACCACCCGCTACGAATACGCCGACGATTTGCACCTGATCAGCCGTCGGCTCAACCCCGACGGCAGCGAACTCAAATATCGCTACGACTCGGCGCGGCTGTTGCTGACGGAAATCGAGAACGAATCCGGCGAACACTATCGGCTGGACTACACGCCCAACGGACTGATCCGACAGGAAACCGGATTCGACGGCCAGCGCACCGGTTATGCCTACGACCTCAACGGTCACCTGCTGGAAAAGACCGAGTTCGGCGCCGATGGCAGCCAACTGATCACCGCCTATCAGCGCGACAGCGCCGGTCGCCTGCTGCGCAAGACCTTGCCAGATGGCGAGGCGGTCGATTACTGCTACGACGCCCTTGGCCGTTTGGTCAGCGTCGACGACGGCCATTGGCCGCTGGCCTACGAGTACGACGCCCAAGACCGTCTCGTCGCCGAACACCAGGGCTGGGCCACCCTGCGTTATCGCTACGACAGCGTTGGTCGCCTGATCCACTGTCGCCTGCCCGACCGCAGCACCCTCGACTACCGCCACGCCCGCGGCGGCGCGCTGATCGCCATCGACCTCAACGGCACCTGCCTGACCGAACACCGCTTCAAGGGCGGCCGCGAAACCCAACGTCAGCAAGGCCTGCTGCTCAGCGACTACCGCTACGACGAACAGGGTCGCCTCAAAGCCCAAACCGTGTGGCAGACCCAGCAGCACCAACTGTTCTGGCGTGACTATTCCTACAGCGCCAACGGCAACCTCGCCGCCCTTTCTGACAATCGAAACCGCCGCAGCTACCAATACGACGCGCAAGATCGCCTAGTCCGCATCGACCATGCCCACAGCCAAGGCCCCGAACGCTTCGCCCACGACCCAGCGGGCAATCTGTTGCTACAAGACCGCCCCGGCCCGACCACCCTCAAGGCCAACCGCCTGCTCATGGAGGGTGACCGCCACTACGACTACGACGCCTACGGCAACCTCATCCGCGAACGCCGCGGCAAAGCCCAGTGCCTCGTCACGCACTACCGCTACGACAGCCAACACCGCCTCATCGGCGTCACCAGCCCGGACGGCAACGAAACGTCCTACCGCTACGACGCCTTCGGCCGACGCATCGAAAAGACCGTGGCCGGCCAGACCACGGAATTCATCTGGCAAGGCGAACAAGTCATCGCCGAAAGCAGCGACCGCCATTACCAAAGCTACGTCTACGAACCCGGCACCTTCCGCCCATTGGCCCTGCTCGAAGGCGAAGGCCCACAAAACGCCACGCCGTTCCACTACCACAACGACCACCTCGGCACGCCCCAGGAACTGACCAGCCACCAGGGCGAAATCGTCTGGGCCGCGCGCTACAACGGCTACGGCAAACTCACCGAACTAAGGCACGGCAACGGCAAGCGCCTGGAACAGCCGCTGCGTTTCCAGGGCCAATATCACGACCGGGAAAGTGGTCTGCATTACAACCGGCACCGGTACTACAATCCGGAGACGGGGCGGTATCTGACGGCTGACCCGATAAAGCTGGCAGGTGGGTTGAATGCCTACCGGTACGTGCGCAACCCGACGGGGTGGGTGGATCCGTTGGGGTTGGATGGGTGTCCTCCTGATGGAGATCAGGAGAAATCGACCTCTCCTGAGAAGAGAGCCAGAGTTGACACCGGGGAACCGCCGCTTCCAGATATCAAGTGGTCAAGCCCTAGTGTAAGGAGAGCTTCTGAAGCTCTGGATAGAGGTGAAATCTCTGTCACCGTAAAGAGCCGTGCGGAAGCAGAAGAGATTTTTTTAGGTAGATATGTAGGCGACGGATACAGAAACGCCGAAGAATTTAATTCAGCAACAGCAAAAAAGCATTTCAGAAAAACAAAAGAGCCAGAGAACTATTACCATTGGGACGACACACCGATTTCGAATATAAAAACCAGGAAAGTAACAATGGCAAATCATGACCCTGCCGACCCACATGGCGATCATCCACACTTACAACTTCACCCAACAAAAGGCGAAGCTATAAGAATCTATTGGCAAAACCCATACGAGAACCAAAAATGATTAAGGTAAATGTTCCAAAAAAAGTATGGTGGGGTTTAGAAGCAAAGTCGTATACCGAAATCGCACAAGAATTGCCATCGCCAGATAATAGCTTGCGAAGATGGATAGCTATTTATGCAATTTATCACCTAAATTTTAATAATAGACTGCCTGGCAGACGCTATTACAGCTTTCTGGAAAAGGCTAGAGGCTCAAAATATTTAGTCGTTGAATTCACAATTGAAAAAATACTACTTGAGACTAGAGATAGCATTGGCGCCAACGACACAACCATTACATATAGTCAAACAATGGATAGCGAAGAGGAAATAAATGTTTTCCTAACAAGCAAAGGAGTGGACCCACAACTATTTACACCTCCGTGGACATGCGACTACCCACTGGACTAACACCAGCCTAGACAATGGGCACAAAAAGCTTCATTCAACAGCAAGAGGTTAAAACCCTGGACATATCACATAACAAACCAATCACCCCAGACATATAGGTATCACAATGAGCTATATAGCGAACGAAATCGATATTGCAATCGAAACCAATTTTCTACCGCACAAAAAATTAAGCACTCAGGCTGTCGAAAAATTAACATTGAAATTAATAGAATCGTTCTTGGTTTTTGGGACAAAAACCCTCGACCCGACCAATCTGAAAGACCCTAAAAAAACGTATGACCCTGCCTTCTGGAATAAAATCGACAAGATAAATCATGTACAAGCCCCCATACTAATAGTACAAGACACAAAAACTCACGGATGGGAATTCGAAACCTCACGCGACTTGACGACATTATTGAGTGAAACCACCGGATATCCATTCTGGATCACCAGTAAAAATTTAAACTTCCTCACCTACATGGATGATCACGATTGCGTGTATACCAGTGAAGCCACACCCATATAGCGCAACAGTACAGGAAGCGCATTCGCCAGATAACATTCAGCGAGAAGTAAGCCATGTGGCCATATAACATTCAAAACAATGCACAGTGGATCTATGTATTTGGAAAAAACCACACACCAAAAAACATCAACATCTCTTATGCGATTTTTGAAAACCAATCAATGAGATTAAAATTAAACAGCCCAATAGAGCCCGACCACTGCCCCTCTAAATGGACCGATAAAGGGTACAATGAATTTGAATTCGAACTACTACTTGACCAGGTCAACTCAATTACCATCAACGAATTTAATTTTTCCGGCCCCATCTGCATATTCATTGAAAAGAACAAAATAGATCACGAAATACATTTGAAGACTTTAGACAATTGCATAACGAAATGTACGGCAAGAGGCGTGTACATCTCCAACATAAAAGCCTACCACAATGACCACAGCGAATAATGCCCCCAGATAAAACTATATACCCTAAGAAAATTAAACTCGGAGCAAGAGATCAATAAGTCTCAAAACAAGCAACACCTAAAACTGCTCACCTCCTCCGAGGCGACGTGACCACCCTCTATGAATCTTGAAATTTAGGCATGCCTTATGTTACCCATTTCATCGCCCCTCGGAAAAATCGTGCCCTTTTGGAACGAACTTGACGGAACTATATTTTTTAATAGGATTTTTTCCGGCCCCATTACCATTGGCGAAATTGAACTATCCTCGCTCACTTTGGACAACGACATCCCTACAATAATATTAGAATTCGATATAGCGGAATACCCCGACGCTCCTCCGCAAAAATGGAAGCAAGCAGGTTTCAACATATGCCGAATAGGTCTAAACTGCGGCACACCAAAAAAAGTAAAAATTATCAACATACCAACAAACAACAAGCTAACCGTTCAGATAACCCAACAACAAGATAGCCTTTTGGTTCAAGCCTTCAACGACACTTCACTTATAGAACTAGAAACCAAACATTTGCTGTTATGTGGCCCCTCGGCTTATAAAAACATAATAGATTAATCTTGATATCAGGCGCATCGATGAACAACGATCAAAAAATCATTCAACGAAAAGTATGGTGGGGTTTGGAAGCAAAATCATACACTAAAATCGCACAGGAGCTGCCATCATCGGATGAAAATTTAAGAAAATGGATCGCTATCTATGCGGTTTATCATTTTAATTTCGACAACAGGTTCCCTTGGAGCCGTTACTACGACTTTTTGGAGAATGCTAAAGGATCGAGGCATGTCGCAATTGAATTTACAATTCAAAAATCAATTCTTGAATTCAATGACGGCATCGACACCAGTAACGTGACCATTATATATAGCCAAACAATGGATACAGAAGAGGAAATAAATGATTTCCTGACGAGCAAAGGAGTCGACCCGCAACTATTTACACCTCCATGGAGGTGTGACTACCCCTTATAGCGATTAGCCCACCCTAACTTCTGGCACGGAACGCTCCGAAGACCACCTGCTAAAAAAATGGCACGCAAAAAAATTATTCACCGAACAGCGAAACCCACAATAAAAAACCCCGGCCAATCGCCATGCCGGGGTTCCATGGAAGGCTTTTAAACCCCATCACCCATCAAAAAACATCAATCGGATAATCCACAAACACCCGCAGCTCATTACCGCTGACGTTGTACTCACTGGACTTCTGCGACACACGCAACACCGAACTGCGCAAGCGCACGCTCAGGTCCTTGGCCGGGCCGCCCTGGACGACGTATTTGAACTGGTTGAAGATTTCGCGCTCGGTACCGCCTTCGCTGGTGGAGGTGGTGATGTTGTCGCCGCGCACGTAAGCCACATTATAGGTCAGGCCCGGGACGCCGAAGGTGGTGAAGTCCAGGCCGTAGCCCAACTGCCAGCTGCGTTCGTCTTCGGCGTTGAAGTCCGACCAGTAGGAGTTGGCCAGGTAGATGGTATTGCCGCCATCGCCGACACGATTCTGATCCCGTTGGTAGCCGCCGTAGGCGTAGCCGAGGTTGCTGTCGCCGGTACTGCGCTGGTGGGCGAGCGTGAAGCTGTGCGGACCGGTGGCGAAGGTGGCCGCCAGGCTCCAGATCTTGTTGTCGTCGCCGGTGACGTTGTTTTCCCGCACGTAGCTGTTATCCAGCTTGGTGCGATAGCCGTTGAAGTCCAGGGTCAGGGATTGGTCCTTGGCCAGCGGGAATACGTAGTTGGCGTTCACGTATTGTTTCTTCAGCACGTCCTCGACGTCCGAGGCGTAGAGCGAAGCCTTGAACTGTTCGGTGAATTGATAGCTGCCGCCCAGGACGTTGATCGACTTCAAGCCACCGCTGTCACGGCCTTCGGCGCTTTTACGCGACTCGGCGGTGAAACGACCGGCGTTCAGTTCGAGCCCTTTGATTTCCTTGGAGGTGATCAGTGTGCCGGTGTAGCTTTCCGGCAGCAGGCGCCCGTTGTCATAACTCAATACGGGCAGGGCCGGCATCTGGTCGCCGTAGGCCAGTACGGTGTTGGAGACGCGGAACTTCACCGCGGCACCGAACTTGGACAGGTCATCGGCCGCATTGCCGCTGTCGCCTTTCTTGAAGAAATCGATGCCTTGCGCACCCGTGCGTCCTTTGCCGCCGTCCAGACGCAACGCATACAAGCCGAATGCATCCACACCCACGCCCACCGTGCCTTGGGTGAAGCCGGACGAGAACGTACCGATGGCCGCCTGGCCCCATTCGGCCTTGTCCTCGTTACCGTCCTTGTAGTCACGGCTGATGTAGGCGTTGCGCAACAGCACTTTCAAGCTGCTGTCTTCAACGAAGCCCTTGGACTCAGCCTGGTCGTTGGCCATGGCGTGTGTGGTGCTCAATATCCCCAGTGCGATCAAACTGATGCGCTTGTTCAACATGATTATTTTCCTTATACGGGTTGATTCGCACTGCAACCGGCAACCGGAATGGCGCTTTTGCGCTCTTTATTCGGACTCTTGCTCCTGAAAATAATGAAAAGGCCCGCCCACGATGATCGTGTCGGGCCCTTTTATTATTTAAGAGTCATGGCTGTTGGCCACAGGCGTGGACGAATCCTAGTCGCGCCATGAACCCTGTGTCAATTTCGTGAATCATCTGTGATTAGGCGAAAAACGTCTAAGAACAGATCAGTTTGAACAACCGTCCAAGCCACAGACCGCTGCGGGTGCAGAATCGTGCAATGGCGTGGCTTGCTTCAGCCATTGGGCGAACGCCTCGGGCTTGCCCAGCCAGGGACCGATATCGATCAGCGTCAGCCGGCCGTCCCGCTCCAGGGCGAGCGTCGGGAAACCCTGCCCGCCGACCTTGGCCAACAAGGCACGGCTTTCAAGAAAATGCGCGTGCACATCGATTTCGGTGAATGACCGCCGGAATGCCTCGGCCTCGAAGCCAATGGAGTTGGCCAATTCCAACAGCACCGTTTCGTCAGCAATTCGCCGGTCTTCAACGTAATGGGCCGTTTGCAAGCGCTCCAACAACGCCAGGCCTCGGCCCTCGAGCTGTTCAGCCGCAAGAACCGCCGCAGTCGGAGGCGCAGAGTCGAAGACCGCCTCCTCGTCCCGCAAAAGCCCCTCGAAATAAGCCTCGCCAAACGGCTGCCCGGTGTATTCAGCGATTCTCCGGTCATGGGGCATCACGTAATTGCGCAACTGGGCGGAGACTTTCTGGCGATTAGCGCCGGTCATCATGCCGCCGCCATGGGCAATAACCGGCAATACTGTCCTGGCGGCCTGGATCAGCGGCTTGGCGCCGTAGCACCAGCCGCACAGTGGATCATAGATATAGTGAAGTTGGGTCATGAAGACTTCCGCCGGGGCTTTGGTTTCTGTAGCGGCAGGTTAGCCTTGGAGGACCGCGCGGAAAAACGCCGGAATGGTGTTCAGTCTGTTTCGTGGATCGGTCGAATCTGTGGGAAATCCACAGGCATAAAAAAACGCCGCCCTTGCGGGCAGCGCCTTGATCAATCCGTTGAATTCTATCCCTGCATCACATCCCACAACGCGTCCATTTCCGCCTCGCTGAACAGGCCAGCGGGGTAGCGCTCCATGATCGTCCGGCGCGGATCAGGCTCCCTGATCTGACGCGTTCCATTGGACTTCAACCACTGCGCCACGGCTTGGAGCGACTCACCATTAACAGCCAAAGGATGGCATGTGCGCTCGCTTATCATGTTCATTCCAGCGCCCTCCTGGTTGATGAGCGGCCAATCTATCCGAGGTTTATGACAAAACAACGCAGCTCCTCTCTTCAGAACTGCCTGTATGCCGATACAAGAGCTATGCCAATGTCATCACGTCGGCAACAAGCCAGACACAAAAAAGCCCGCGCTCCAATTGGGGCGCGGGCTTGCTCTGCATGGATCCAAAAACAGCGGCACCGGACCGCTGCGATTGATATCACCAGGCTGTTACATAGCCACTCATTTCATGCGCGGCGCCGGTTGTTGTTGGGTAAGGCAATGGATGTTTCCGCCCCCCAGTAACAGTTCCCGTCCCGGCACCATGACGACTTCATGCTGCGGAAACAGCGTCTGCAGGATCTCCCTGGCCGTGGCGTCCAGTGGGTCGTCGAAACTCGGCGCGATAATGCCGCCGTTGACGATCAGGAAGTTCACATAGGAGCCCGCCAGTCGCACGCTCGGATTGCGCTCCTGGGAACCTTCTACCGCGTCCACGCCGGCACATTCTTCTTCGGTGGCATACAACGGCCCGGGGATCGGCATTTTATGCACCGTGAACGGGCGGCCCTTGGCGTCGGTGCTGTTTTGCAGGACATTCATGGCCGCTTGGCAACGGGCGTAGTTCGGGTCCTGCGGATCGTCGGTCCAGGCGAGCAAGACTTCACCCGGGCGCACGTAGCAGCAGAAGTTATCCACATGACCGTCGGTTTCGTCATTGAACAGACCGTCCGGCAGCCAGATGACTCTATCCACAGCCAATTGAGCGCCGAGTACGGCCTCGATCTCTTCGCGGCTCATGTGCGGGTTGCGATTGCGGTTTAGCAGGCATTCCTCGGTGGTGATCACGGTGCCTTCACCGTCGACATGGATCGAGCCGCCTTCCAGCACGAAACCTTCGGTGCGGTAACGCGGGCTACGCTCGATTTCCAGAATCTTGCCGGCCACTTGCGAATCGCGGTTCCACGGCGAATACAGGCCACCGTCGAAACCACCCCAGGCGTTGAAATCCCAATCGACACCGCGTATTTCACCGTTGTCGTTGATGACAAACGTCGGGCCCGTATCGCGGACCCACGCGTCGTCGCTGGACATTTCTACCAGGCGGATATTCGGCACATCGAGGCGCGCCCGGGCGTTTTCATATTGGGCTGCGGACACCGCCACGGTCACCGGTTCGAAGCGGGCGATGGCCTTGGCCACCGCTACATGGGCGGCCTGCGCGGGCTTGCCGCCCAGGCGCCAGTTGTCCGGCCGCTCGGGCCAGATCATCCAGACCTGGCTCTGGGTCGCCCACTCGGCAGGCATGTGGAAACCGTCCGCGCGCGGAGTGCTGTACAAAGTTGTCATCAATCAGGACTCCAATGAGCCGTCGAGGGTTTTGATCGCGCCGTACAGGTTCGGCCGCCGATCACGGAAAGTGCCCCAGGCACTGCGAATGTGTTCCAGCTCGTCGAGGTCGAAGCTGTGTACTAGCACACCTTCTTCGGTTTCGTTCAGTTCCTGGACTTTTTCACCGAACTGATTGGCGATGAACGACGAGCCGTAGAATGTGATGTCGTAGCCATCCTGCTCTTCATTGCCGATGCGATTGCTCGCCACCAGCGGCATCAGGTTGGCGCCCGCATGACCTTGTTGAACGCGTTGCCAGTGGTCACGCGACGAGATGGTCTTGTCGTGCGGCTCACTGCCGATGGCGGTCGGGTACAGCAGGATTTCCGCGCCTTGCAGCGCCATGCTGCGGGCGCATTCCGGAAACCACTGGTCCCAACAGATGCCTACGCCAATTTTTGCGTAGCGGGTATTCCACACTTTGAAACCGGTATCGCCAGGATTGAAGTAGTACTTTTCATGGTAGCCAGGACCGTCCGGAATGTGGCTCTTGCGATAGACGCCCAGGTTCCGCCCGTCGGCATCGATGATCGCAATACTGTTGAAGCGCGCACGACCGGCCAGTTCAAAAAAACTGATGGGCAACACGACTTGCAACTCTTCGGCGACTTTCTGGAAATGCTTGATGGCAACGTTGTCGTCAACCGAAGTCGCCAGCTGCAAGTAGTCCGGGTTCGGCTTCTGGCAGAAGTATGGCGTCTCGAACAACTCCTGGATCAGGATGACCTGCGCGCCTTGGGCGGCCGCCTGGCGAACCAGCTTCTCGGCGGTCTCGATATTGGCTTCGAGATCCCAGGAGCAGGCCATTTGAGTAGCGGCTACGGTAACGATACGACTCATGAATCATCTCCTGGGCGATGGACAGAGGCGTATTTATAGCCGATAAAAATCGGCTTTTAAAGGAAATAAAATCAAAACTCCTATAATCAAGACTTAAAATCCCGACAAAAATCGATTTTAAGAGCACCGAAAAACCTGTGGGAGCGAGCTTGCTCGCGATAGCGGTAGGCCAACCAAATCACTATCGGCCTTGAACCGCTCATCGCGAGCAAGCTCGCTCCCACAGGGGAACAGCGTGGCGTGTCAGATTGGCTACAACCCCTCCTCCAATACCTTCGCCAGCATATCGACGAAGAAATCCACGCTCTGACGACTGGTGACCATCGGCGGCTTGATCTTGAGGACGTTCAAGTAATCACCGGTCGGTTGCATGAAAATGCCCAGCTCCCTCAAGCGATTGCACAGCGCCGTGGTTTCTTCGGTGGCCGGCTCCAGGGTGACGCGGTTGCGGATCAGCTCCACGCCCAGGTAGAAGCCCGAACCATGCACCGCTCCGACCAACGGGTATTGGTCGATCAAGGCTTCCAGGCGGGCTTTGAAATGTCCGCCGACCACCCGGGCGTTTTCCCAGAGGTTTTCTTCCTCCATGACATCCAGCACGGCCATGCCGATCTGGCAGCTGACCGGACTGCCGCCGGCAGACGAGAAGAAATACCCTTCGGCTTCCAGCGCCTCGGCGATCTCCCGGCGGGTGATGACGGCACCCAACGGCTGGCCGTTGCCCATGCCCTTGGCCATGGTGATGATGTCCGGCACCACGCCTTGCTCTTCGAAGCCCCAGAAAAACTCGCCCATGCGCCCGTAGCCAACCTGCACCTCGTCGGCGATGCAGACGCCACCACGCTCGCGCACCATGGCGTAGACCTGTTTAAGATACCCCGGCGGCAGCGCGATGCCACCGGCGTTGCCGTATACCGGTTCGCAGATGAAGCCGGCGAGCTGGCGTTTCTGCTCGGCGATTTTCGCCAGGTTGTGTTCGACGCTGCGCACGTAGTCCGGCGCACTGTCGGCCCCACGGAATTCACCGCGATACGTGTTCGGCGCCGTGACCGGATGCACCCAATCCGGACGACTGCTGAGGGCCTTTGGATTGTCGGCGATGGACGTCGAGACCGCGTCTGCCGCCACCGACCAGCCGTGGTACGCCTCCAGCACGCTGAGCATGTCGCGCCCGCCGCTGTAGGCCCAGGCCAGGCGAATCGCCAGGTCGTTGGCCTCGGTGCCGCTGTTGACCAGGAACACGCGATCCATGTTCGACGGCGCCAACGCCAACAGGCGTTCGGAGAACTCGGCGATCGCCGCGTAGTGGAAGCGCGAGTTGGTATTGAGCAGCGACCACTGCCGGGCCGCAACCGCTGCCATGCGCGGATGACCATGGCCCAGCACCGCGACGTTGTTGAGCATGTCGAGGTAGGAGCGGCCTTGCATGTCGATCAGGTGGTTGCGCCAGCCGCGCTCGATGCGCGGTGGATCGACGTAGTAGTGCTTCTGCGAACGGGCAAAACTCGCATCGCGACGGGCCAGCAGCGCCTCGGGATCGATTTCCGGCTCGGCATCACACGCCAGCCCCAGCAGGGCCGCGGGGGACGGGCATAGCGCTTGCCACGCTTGCGCCCGCGCCGGCGAGCAGAACAGCGGGGGATTCAAATGCGCGCCCCGGCACAGTTGGACCCGCAACGGCCCGGTCACTTCGCCGATCACCTGCCCCTTGACCAGCGCGGCCCCGGGCAGCAACGACGATGCCACGCCCCACAGGCACACGCTCAACTGCGGGCCATCGAGCCGCAGCAGGCCATCGACGCCCTTGTGCACCACGCCGGCGAAGGGTGACTCCAGTGGTGCGCCTTGCGGTACGTGCAATTCGACATGCAGCGGATAAGTATCGGGCTCGACGGCGTTGTCTGGCTGGGTGCGGGATAAGCGGTACTGGCCGTAACGGCTGGCCGCCAGACCGTGTACGGCGGCGGCTTCGCTCAACAGGCGTTGGTCGATTCCCGCCTGCTCCCAGTTACCGGCCTCGAAATGCGGGCTGAGGACGCCGAGATCGATCAAGGCAAAGTCGCGCCCCACCAGCGTCGGCAACAGCGGCGCGAAGCCCTCGTTGGCAACGGGCGGCAGGCTATGGCCGGCGGCAGTGAGAATCGCCGTCTCCATCAGCTCAAGCGGCACGGAACGGGCGACGTTGAAGATTTCCCACTCATGTTCAAGATTGTCACGGGAGTATTGGTTGTCCGGGTCGATCGCGACTTGTTGTTCACCGCTGAGTACCAGCACAGCGGCGCGGGCCACGATCAACGGCCAGAGCGCCAGGAGTTCTTCGCGCAGCAACGGATTGGTCGAGTGATAGGCCTTGATCGCGGGCAGGATGAAAAACGGATCGCCATCGGCATGGTGCAGCAGCGCTGCACAGGTCACCGACAGGTCGGTGATGCGCCAGGTGCGGATCAAGTCGCCAAAATCAATCACGCCCTGCATCTGCCACTGGCGCTGGGCGTCGCGCTGCCAGACCACGTTGTCATCCGTGATGTCCATGTGGATCGCCTGTATTGGCAGGCTGGCCTTGAGTGGCTGCAAGCGTCGTTCGGCCTGTTGCGCGACGTCGGCGATCAATTGGCGCCGCTGGTCATCCTGGATGACAGGCAGCAGGTGGTCGATCAACGCCGGGGCATGGCGCGCATCCCATTGCAGGGTGCGCTCCAGGCCCGGATGATCGAAGGTGGCAAGGGCCAGGTTCATCTCCGCACACAGCCGTCCCAACCCGGTTACCAGGTCCGGGGTCAAGTGCTTGAGCTGGGTCAGGGATTGGCCGTCGATGTATTCCAGCAGGCGTACATGGACCGTTTGTCCGGCGACTTCAAGCGTCAACAGATCCTCGCCACTGCTGGCCGCGATAACCGCTGGCACCTTCACCGCGCCGTGCCCGGCCAGCGCCTTCAAGGCCGCATGCTGGGCCTGTAGTTCCTGGATGGCGTAGTCGCCATGGCAAATTTTCAGCACATACCGGCCGCGCTCGCTATCGACGCGGTAGTTGAGGTCCTGGTGGCTGCCGAGGGGTCGCAGGTCGCCGCTGAGTCCGTAATTCAAGCGCAACAGCACCAACGCCTGTTCGGCGCTGATCTGTGGGCTTGGCAAACTGGCACGGTGAACCAACGTAGCGAGCGGCATACAACGACCCCTGTGTGGTTTTGTTTTGGATGCCTATCACGCCATTGAGTCGGGGGAATTAGCAACCCCTTCTTTTTGCTCCGCCGATAGCCCGCCTGCCATGACGCGCTCCTTGCGGATATTCGCTTGCACCCTCTTCGTCATGCCGACAAGCTATGCTCCATCGCTGTATCGTCTTATCGAAAAAAGGCTTAACCGGATGCGCATTCTCATTACCGGCGGCGCCGGCTTCATCGGCTCGGCTTTAATACGACATTTGATTGGCCATACTGACCATCAGGTCCTGAACCTCGACAAACTGACCTACGCTGGCAACCTGGAGTCGCTGAGCAGCATCGATCACGATAGCCGCTACGAGTTCGTGCAGGCCGACATCGTCGACCAACCGACGATCAGCGCGGTGCTGGGGCGATTCAAACCTGACGCCATCATGCACCTGGCCGCAGAATCCCATGTGGACCGCTCCATCGACGGTCCGGCGGATTTCATCCAGACCAATATCGTCGGCACCTACAGCCTGCTGGAAGCCACCCGTGCCTATTGGCAAACCCTGGCCGAACCGCAAAAGCGGGCGTTTCGCTTCCACCACATTTCCACCGACGAAGTGTATGGCGACCTGCATGGCGTGGATGACCTGTTCACCGAAACCACCGCCTACGCCCCAAGCTCGCCGTATTCGGCCAGCAAGGCGGCGTCCGACCATCTGGTCCGCGCCTGGCAACGTACGTATGGCCTGCCCGTGCTGCTGACCAACTGCTCGAATAACTACGGACCCTTTCACTTCCCCGAAAAGCTGATTCCGCTGGTGATCCTCAACGCCCTGGCCGGTAAACCGCTGCCGGTGTATGGCGATGGGCTGCAAGTGCGCGACTGGCTGTTCGTCGAGGACCACGCGCGGGCGCTGCTCAAAGTCGTCACCGAAGGGGTGGTCGGTGAGACCTACAACATCGGCGGCCACAATGAACAAAAGAACATCGACGTGGTGCGCAACATCTGTGCACTCCTTGAAGAGCTGGCGCCGCACAAGCCCGCGGGCGTCGAGCACTACGCCGACCTGATCACCTTCGTCAAGGATCGTCCCGGCCACGACCTGCGCTACGCCATCGATGCCGGCAAGATCGAACGGGAGCTGGGCTGGACACCATCGGAAACCTTCGAGAGCGGACTGCGCAAGACCGTGCAGTGGTACCTCGAAAACCTGCTGTGGTGCCGGCGCGTCCAGGATGGCAGTTATCAGGGCGAGCGCCTGGGCTCACTCGACAACAAGGATACGATTGCATGATGAAAGGCATTGTTCTGGCCGGCGGTTCCGGTACGCGGCTGCACCCGATTACCCTCGGGGTTTCGAAACAACTGCTGCCGATCTACGACAAACCGATGATCTATTATCCAATCTCGGTGCTGATGCTCGCTGGCATCAAGGAAATCCTGATCATCTCCACCCCACTGGACTTGCCGCAATATCGCAACCTGCTGGGCGACGGTTCTCAGTTCGGCGTGCATTTCAGCTACGCCGAACAGCCCGCCCCCGACGGACTGGCCCAGGCATTCCTGATTGGCGAGCAATTCATTGGCAGCGACCCGGTGTGCTTGATCCTCGGCGACAACATCTTTCACGGCCAGCATTTCGGCGAGCAGTTGCAGACCGCCGTAAATCGCGAGCGCGGTGCGACGGTGTTCGGTTATTGGGTCAAGGACCCCGAGCGTTTCGGCGTGATCGACTTCGACCCTGAAGGACGCGCCGTTTCCATCGAAGAAAAACCCACCGAGCCCAAGTCCAGCTATGCGGTGACCGGCCTGTATTTCTATGACAACGATGTCATACAGATCGCCAAGACCATCAAGCCGTCCAAACGAGGCGAACTGGAGATTACCGACGTCAACAACGCTTACCTGCAACGCGGAGATTTGCATGTCGAGCGGTTTGGACGTGGTTTTGCCTGGCTGGATACCGGTACCCATGACAGCCTGCTGGAGGCCTCGCAATACGTACAGACCATTGAGCATCGACAGGGCTTGAAGGTCGCGTGCCTGGAAGAAATCGCTTACCAGCAGGGTTGGGTCAGTCGAGAGCACGTTCTTGCGCGCGCCCAATATTTTGGCAAGACCGGTTACGGCCAGTACCTGTTCAAGATCGCCGGAGAGACACGTTGAACGTCATCGCCACGCGCCTGCCGGACGTCCTGATCATCGAGCCGAAGGTCTTCGGCGACGAACGCGGCTTTTTCTATGAAAGCTTCAACGCCCAGGCGTTCGCCGAAGCCACTGGCCGCGTGGTGCAGTTCGTCCAGGACAATCATTCGCGCTCGGCCAAGGGCGTGCTGCGCGGCCTGCATTACCAGATCGAACATTCCCAGGGGAAACTGGTGCGCGTCACCGAAGGTGAGGTCCTGGACGTTGCGGTGGACATTCGCCGCAGCTCCCCGACTTTCGGCCAGTGGACAAGCGTACGCCTGTCGGGACAGAACCATCGGCAGCTGTGGATTCCACCAGGATTCGCCCATGGATTCGTGGTGCTGAGCGAGTCAGCCGATTTTCTCTACAAGACCACCGATTACTACGCCCCATCAGCCGAACGCTGCATTCGCTGGGACGATCCGGAACTGGCGATCGACTGGGAACTGCAGGGCGCGCCGATCCTGTCCGCCAAGGATCAGGCCGGCAGCGCCCTTCGCGAGGCCGACCTGTTCCCATGAATTCCTCCTTGCGCATCCTGATCATCGGCCAGAACGGCCAGGTCTCCCAGGCCTTGCAAAAGCGCCTCGCGGCCGTGGGCGAATTGATCGTGCTGGGCAGTAGCCAGCTCGACATGGCGCGCACGGATGACATCCGCGCGCCTATCGATGCATTGCGGCCCGACCTGATCATCAATGCCGCCGCCCACACCGCCGTCGACCAGGCCGAAAGCGAAGCGGAGCGGGCGTTTGCCATCAACGCCACGGCACCGGGCGTGCTCGCCCGGGCGGCGCTTGGGCTGGGCGTTCCACTGTTTCACTACTCCACCGACTATGTCTTTGACGGTCGCAAGCCCGAGCCCTACACCGAAGACGATGCGCCCAACCCCCTGAGCGTCTACGGTCGCAGCAAACTGGCGGGCGAAGAGGTCATCCGCGAGGCTGGCGGGCAGCATCTGATCCTGCGCACCAGTTGGGTGTATTCCAATGCGGGGCGTAACTTCCTGCTGACCATGCAACGCCTGCTCCAAGAAAAACCCCACCTGCGGGTGGTGGCCGATCAGATCGGCGCACCGACCTGGGCCGGTACCATTGCCGACAGCACCGCAAAGTTGATAGAGCGCTGGCAGGCCGGACAGTGCGGAGCCTGGGGCACTTATCATCTGACGGCCCAGGGCCAGACGTCATGGTTCGGCTTCGCCCAGGCCATCGGTGAAAACCTGGTGGAGCAGCACAAACCTTGCGCCGTGCTTGAGCCAATCCCCTCCAGCGAGTACCCGACACCGGCACCGCGCCCGCTGAATTCGCGACTCGATTGCACGCGCCTGCTCCGGGAATGGGGCGTGAGCCAGCCAGGCTGGCGAAGCGCTTTGCGACAGTGCCTTGCCGGACAAGCCTAGGCATAATGCGCCTGTAACCACAGGCGCATCCTGCTCATGAATTCCACCCTCCCCCGCAGACCCCGTTGGCGCAGCCTGGCCTTGCTCGCATTGTGCCTGGCGCCTTTGCTGTGGCCGCTGGAGCATCTGGCCGAGCGATATTACCGCAGCGAGCTGGCCGGACAGAATCGCCAGACGCTCGATCTTTACGTCGCGAACCTGCTGGGCACCCTGCATCGCTACGAAGTGCTGCCGCAGATTCTCGGTGAACTGCCGGCCCTGCGCTCGGCCCTGTCGGCACCGGACGATGGCGTCACCCAGGGCAACGCCAACCGGCTGCTGAAAAACATCAGCGCCCAGACCGGCGCCGAAGTCATGTACTTGATGGACACCACGGGCAAGACCCTGGCGGCGTCGAACTGGGACAAGCACGACAGCTTCGTCGGCCGCAATTTCGCTTTTCGCCCTTACTACATCGAAGCCATGGCCGGGCGCCTGGGACGCTTCTTCGGCCTGGGCACCACATCGGGCAAACGCGGTTATTTCTTTGCCGCCGCCGTCCGCGACCGTGAGAAAGTCATCGGCGTGCTGGTGGTCAAGGTTGACCTGGACCACACCGAAAGCCTCTGGGGCAAGACGCCGGAGCAACTGCTGGTGACTGACCCCAATGGCGTGGTCATCCTCACCTCGCGCCAGGAATGGCGCTTCCGCTCGACCCGCCCCTTGAGCGATGCGGAAAGCAAGGCGATCAGCGCGATACAACCCTACCCGACACGCGACCCCAAGCCGCTGAACCTCGACGCCAGCGCCTGGCTGCCCCAGACCCAGACCATCGAAGAAACAGGCTGGAGCGTCAGCATCCTCGCCCCGCGCACCCTGATCGATCGTCCGGTGCGCACGGTGGTGATCATCGGCGGCGCAGCGCTCCTGGTCTTGATGCTGTTGCTCGGCCTGATGATGCAGCGCAGGCGCCATTACTTGGACCGCATCGCCTTCGAGGCCAAGGCTCGCCACGAACTGGAAGGCCGGGTCGCGGAACGCACCAGCGACCTTGAAGGCCTTAACCGGCGCCTAAAGCAGGAGGTCCTGGAGCGCGAGCACGCCCAGCAGGAACTGGTCCGGGCCCAGGATGACCTGGTCCAGGCCGGCAAGCTGTCGGCACTCGGCACCATGTCGGCCAGCATCAGCCATGAACTCAACCAGCCGTTGGCGGCGATTCGAAGCTATGCCGAAAACGCCGAGGTATTGCTCGACCACCAGCGCACCGAGGACGCCCGTGGCAACCTCAGGCTGATCAACGAACTGACCGGGCGCATGGCGTCGATCATTGCCCACTTGCGCGCCTTCGCCCGTCGCGACCGCCATGCGCCAGAAAGTGTCGCCTTGCAACCGGCGCTGGACGATGCCTTGGCGTTACTCGCCAAACGGCGGCGGAGCATGGAAGTGGAACTGATCCGCGACCTGCCGGCCGCCACACTGTGGGTCGAGGCCGGCGAAACGCGCTTGCGCCAGGTGCTGGGTAACCTTCTGGCAAACGCCCTGGATGCGCTGACCGAAAAAGGCCCGCCACGTAAACTCTGGCTCAGTGCCCAGGCGACCGAAACCGGCGTCAACCTGTACATCCGCGATAACGGCCCGGGGTTTTGCATGGAAGCCCTCGGCCGCGCCGGCGAGCCGTTCTACACCACCAAGACCCGTACCCAGGGGCTTGGCCTGGGGCTGGCGATCTGCGACACCCTGATGCGCGCCTTTGGCGGCGAGCTGTTGTTCGCCAACCACAAGGAAGGCGGCGCCCTGATCACCCTGAAGCTGCGCGCGGGCGCGCCCGGGGTAAGCCTGCAACCCTCCGAGGACCGTAGTGTATGACCATCGACAACCAGATTGAGGTGGTGCTGATCGACGACGATCCCCATCTGCGTCAGGCCTTGAGCCAGACCCTCGACCTGGCCGGGCTGAAAATCCTGCCCCTGGGCGAGGCCAATGGCCTGGCCGGGCAATTGCCCCGCGACTGGCCGGGTGTGGTGGTCAGCGACATTCGCATGCCGGGCATGGACGGACTTGAGCTATTGAGCCAACTGCACGCCCAGGACCCAGAGCTGCCGGTGCTGCTGATCACCGGTCATGGCGACGTGCCGCTCGCCGTGCAGGCCATGCGTGCTGGCGCGTACGACTTCCTGGAGAAACCGTTCGCCAGCGATCATCTGCTCGACAGCGTTCGCCGAGCCCTGGCCTTGCGCCGCCTGGTCCTGGACAACCGCAGCCTGCGGCTGGCCCTGAGCGACCGTCACGAACTCAGCGCCCGGCTGGTGGGCCAGTCATCGCCCATGTTGCGCCTGCGCGAGCAGATCGGCGCCTTGGCAGCGACCCGCGCCGATGTGCTGATCCTCGGTGAAACCGGCGCCGGCAAGGAAGTGGTGGCCCGCGCCCTGCACGACCTCTCCAGCCGGCGCAACGGGCCATTCGTGGCCATCAATGCCGGCGCCTTGGCTGAGTCGGTGGTGGAGAGCGAATTGTTCGGCCACGAACCCGGCGCCTTTACCGGCGCGCAGAAACGCCGCATCGGCAAATTCGAGTTCGCCAACGGTGGCACGTTGTTCCTCGATGAAATCGAAAGCATGAGCCTGGACGTACAGGTCAAGTTGCTTCGCCTGCTGCAAGAACGCGTGGTGGAACGGCTGGGTGGCAATCAGCAGATCCCGCTGGATATCCGCATCATTGCCGCGACCAAGGAAGACCTGCGCCAGGCCGCCGATCAGGGGCGGTTCCGCGCCGACTTGTATTACCGCCTGAACGTCGCGCCACTGCGCATACCACCGTTACGCGAACGAGGTGAAGACGTGTTGTTGCTGTTCCAATATTTCGCCGACGAGGCCAGCGCCCGCCACGGCCTGCCGCCCCACGAGCTGCAACCGGCCCATCGGGCGCTGCTGCTGCGCCATGGCTGGCCGGGCAACGTGCGCGAGTTGCAGAACGCCGCCGAACGTTTCGCCTTGGGCCTGGAATTGGCCCTGGATAACAGCGCGCCGGAAAGTCATCCGGGCACGCCGGTGGAAGTGGTCAGCGGCGGCTTGAGCGAGCAGGTGGAGAACTTCGAAAAGACCCTGATTGCCGCCGAGCTGGCCCGCCCACACAGTTCGGTACGCAGCCTTGCCGAAGCATTGGGCATCCCGCGCAAGACCCTGCACGACAAGCTGCGCAAGCATGGGCTGGCCTTCGATAGCAGCCATGGCCCGGCCGAAGAGTCTGATTGAATGCCCGCCCATCTTCCCTTTCAAGCAAGAGGCCCAGCATGAACCGCGACAGCACCTACCTGGAATCGATTCTGCACCGGGACATCCCGTTGACGCGGGACATGGGCCTGAAAGTGCTCGATTGGCAGGGCCGGCGACTGCGCCTGTTCCTGCCCCTCGAGGCCAACGTCAACCACAAGAGCACCATGTTCGGCGGCAGTCTGTACTGCGGCGCGGTACTGGGCGGCTGGGGCTGGCTGCACCTGGCCTTGCGCGAGGAAGGGATCGAGGACGGACACATCGTGATTCAGGAGGGGCAGATCAGCTATCCGCTGCCGGTCACCCGGGATGCGCACGTCGTCTGCGAAGCGCCTGATGAAAAAACCTGGAAGCGCTTCCTGGCCACGTATCGGCGCTACGGACGGGCACGGCTGGCCCTGCAGACTCAGGTGTTGAACGTGGACAGCGAGGACGTGGCGGTGCAATTCGAAGGGCAGTACGTGCTGCACCGTTGAGCCAGGTAGCCAGATTCTCTGTGGCGAGGGGATTTATCCCCGCTGGGTTGCGAAGCGACCCCAACAGCGGCTAACGCGTTTTGACTGGTGTATCGGCAGCAGCCCAGCGGGGATAAATCCCCTCGCCACAAGTGGTATCCGATCCTAGGCGCGGGCAAGCTCCAACAACTTCCCACGCCAAGCCGCCTTCGCCGGCAAAGCCAGGAACGAAGCATTCAACAGCGACGCCCGTGGCGGATAGCAGAACGGTTCGCCGCCCAGGTCCAACACCTCGCCCCCGGCACCTTCCAACACACCCTGGGCGGCGGCGGTGTCCCACTGGGACGTTGGCGCCAACCGTGGATAGCAATCCGCCGCACCTTCGGCCAGCAGGCAGAACTTCAACGAACTGCCGATATTGGTCAATTGCAAGGCGCCAAGGCTCTCGCTCAAGCCGGCCAACAAGCGCTCCTGCTCCGCACTGGTGTGGCGGCGGCTGGCGACGACGGTAAACACTTCCCCTGGCGCCAATACGTTACGCACGGCGATGGGCAAAGGCTCGGCATTTTTATCGCCACGCCAGGCGCCAAGCCCAGCGCCGCCGACATAAAAGCGCCCGTTGGTAGGCATCGAAACCACGCCGAACACCACCCGCCCCTCTTCGACCAAGGCGATGTTGACGGTGAACTCTTCGCTGCCGGAAATGAATTCCTTGGTGCCATCCAGCGGGTCCACCAGCCACCAGCGTTTCCAGGTCGCGCGCACGCTTTGTGCAATATTGGCGTCCTCTTCGGAAAGGATCGGGATATCCGGCGCCAGCGCAGTCAATCCAGCGACGATGACATCGTGAGCGGCCATGTCGGCGGCGGTGACGGGTGATTCGTCAGCCTTTTGCACGACTTCCACATTGGCTCGCCAGAATGGCAGGATCGCCGCGCCGGCCTTGAGCGCCAGCTCGATCACCGGGGCGATCAGGGGATGTGGGTAATTCATGGCAGGTAGGCTCCACGCTGGGTCAGCAGGTCGCGAGCCAGATACAGCGCCGCCAGCGCCCGGCCTTCGGTGAATTGTGGATTCTGCGCCAGGGCCCAGAGCTCGCCCAGGTTGACCTTCTCGACGCGCATCGCCTCGGGCTCGTCGCCCTCCAACCGTTCTTCATACAGATCGGTCGCCAACACTACTTGGATTTTCTGGCTCATGTAGCCAGGCGACAATGACAGCTCGGTCAAGTGCTCCAGTTGTCGCGCGCCAAAACCGGCCTCTTCCTTGAGCTCCCGTTCAGCCGCCGCCAGCACGTCCTCCCCGGGCTCGATCAGACCTTTGGGCAGGGACAGCTCGTAGGCATCGGTACCGCCGCAGTACTCTTCCACCAAGACCGCGTGGTCGGCGTCGAGCATCGCCACGATCATCACCGCGCCGTAGCCTGCGCCCTTGCTCGCCAGCCGCTCATAGGTGCGTTCCACACCGTTGGAAAAACGCAATTGCAATTCTTCAACGCAAAACAGGCGGCTGGTGGCGACGATCCGTCGGTCGAGTATGGTGGGCTTCTGGCGCATAAACGGCTCCCTGGGCGATAGCGGGCTACTATACCCGGCCTATCCTGATTGTTTGTGTCGGATATCTGATTACCGCTGGAGAAGTTTGATGGCTTTATTGCCCTGGCACGAGATCGACACGGTGCTGTTGGACATGGACGGCACCTTGCTGGACCTGCATTACGACAACCATTTCTGGCTGGAGCACCTGCCCCAGCGCTACGCCGAACTGCATGGCGTCAGCCGCGCGATGGCCGAGATGGAGCTGCAACCGCTGTTCGAACGCAACGCCGGCCAGTTGCAGTGGTATTGCCTGGACTTCTGGAGCGAGGAACTGAAACTGCCGGTGCGCGAGTTGAAGCTGGAAACCGCGCACTTGATCGCGTTGCGCCCGGACGCCGATACGTTCCTGGCGGCGATCCAAAGGGCCGGCAAACGGGTCGTGATGATCACCAATGCCCACCGAGATTCGTTGTCGTTGAAACTGGAGCGTATCGAACTGGCTCCATATTTCGAGCGCTTGATCAGTTCCCACGACTACGGTTTCCCCAAGGAGAACCCGCAGTTCTGGGATGCCTTGCAAGCCGACCTGGATTTCGACCCGGCCCGCAGCCTGTTTATCGACGACACCCTGCCGGTATTGCGCAGCGCCCGGGACTTTGGCGTCGGCCATCTGCTGGCGGTCAGCGAACCAGACAGCCGCAAGGGGCCGAAGGATACGGGGGAGTTTGAGGCGGTCGGGGATTATCGGGACTTGATTGCCGGACTTTGAACCGCACCGCCTTCATCGCGAGCAAGCTCGCTCCCACAGGGACATGTGGTCAACTGTGGGAGCGAGCTTGCTCGCGATGAAGACACTGCAAGTCTGAAGATTACTCAGGGATACGCAGCACCTGCCCCGGGTAGATCTTGTCCGGGTGTTTCAGCATCGGCTTGTTGGCTTCGAAAATCTTGTTGTACTTGTTCGCATCGCCATAGACCCGCTTGGAAATGGCACTCAAGGTGTCGCCCTTCTCAACGGTGACGAACCTGGCCGCCGCCGCAACCGGCCCGGTGACCGTGATCTGGTCATCCACGCCGCTGATACCGGCAACGTTGCCCAGGGCCAAAAGGATTTTTTCCTTTTCCTCCTGCGTCGCGGCTTCGCCCGTGGCAATGACCTTTTCGCCTTCGACTTTTATCTGGATCCTGGAAGTATCTATACCTGTCAGGGCATCTTGTACGTGCTTGGTCAGCGCCTCGCTGTTGGCTTCGGCCTTGTCGGGCGTCAGCCCATCAAGAATTTTTTCACCGGCATCTTTTAAAAAACTGAAAAGGCTCATGGTTGTCTCTCCCTGGGTTCAAATGTCCAGACGCAAAGCCTAGACCAAGCCCACCGAACCCGCTCCCCAACCGACCGATGACCCCGCCACGCGCAAGCGCTAGAATCCCAACCTTCAAGCGCCCTGGAGCGAAGATGGACATCAAGCAGCTGAAATTTCTCATTGCGCTCGACGAAACCCGTCACTTCGGCCAGGCCGCCGCTCGTTGTCACATCACCCAACCCACCCTGTCGATGCGCTTGCGCAGCCTGGAAGAAGAGCTTGGCCTGCCACTGGTCAACCGCGGCCAGCGCTTCGAGGGTTTTACCGCGCCAGGTGAACGGGTGCTGGCCTGGGCTCGCACGGTGCTGGCCGCCTACGACGGGCTTCAGGCCGAAGCGGCGGCCTGCCGGGGCAATCTGGTGGGCACGCTGCGCCTGGGCGTGGTGCCGCTGTCAAACTTCGATCCGCTGTCGATGATGCAGCGCCTGCACGCCGACCACCCCAGCCTGCGTTTCGAATTGTCGTCCCTGAGCTCCGAGCAGATTCTCGAACAGTTGGCGAACAACCGCATCGACCTGGGCATTTCCTACCTGGAACGCCTGGACAACGATCGTTTCGAGGCGCTGCCGTTCAGCCATACCCGCATGGGCCTGCTTTACGACCAGCGGTTTTTCTTTTTCGATGAACAACCGCTGAGCTGGGAAGCGCTGGTCGAATTGCCCTTGGGCATGCTCACCAGCGGCATGCATTTTCGCCAGTCCATCGACCACAACTTCCACAGTCGGGGATTATCACCCCAGCCGCTGTTGCAGACCGACGCCGTGCATCAGCTGCTACAAGCCGTTCACGGCGGGCTGTGTTGCGCGGTGGTGCCATTGGAGGGCGGCCTGCACGACATGGCCGAAGACCTGCGGATCCAGCCCATCGAAGGAGCGCAGTCACTCGTCCCGCTCGGCCTGATCATGCGTCGCGGCGCCCCGCGTTCGGCGCTGGCGGAGGCTTGTTTCGCGCTTTATCAGAAATCAACAAGCATCTCTTGATCGACGTCATCTATTGGAAGATCAGTAATAGCGATTAGACGTGGCAGATTGCCGCATTTAGTCTTAACACTATTCCTACTTTCAGTGATGCCCATGAACGACAAGCCTCCGGTCTGTCCAACGCCTGACGTGGAACCCTCCACGCCAGCCGCCAGCCAGAGCTATCGCTACTGCAACCTGGACCACTCCGACTCGGACAGCACCGCGCTGGCCGAGGAAGTGGCGTTGGCCATTGCCTATAACGGCATCAGCCAGGCTGTCATGTTGGTCACGCCCACTGATCTCGAAGATTTTATCGTCGGTTTCAGCCTCGGCAGCGGCATCATCGAAGACCCCGCGGATATTTATGATTTGCAACTGAGCGGTGCCGGTTCGGCGCAATATGCCCAGGTCACCATCGCCAATCGCGCCTTCTGGAATCTCAAGCAGCAACGCCGGCAGATGGCCGGCACCAGTGGTTGCGGACTGTGTGGCGTGGAAGCCGTGGAACAGGCGCTACCCGACCTCAAGGCGCTGCCCGGGGCGCCGCTACCACCGGCGCCATGGCTCGATGGCCTGCGCCAACGCATCAGCCAGTTCCAGCCCCTGGGCCAGCACTGCGGCGCGGTCCATGCGGCATTGTTCATGAATGCTCAGGGCGAGCTGCTGCTGGGCCGCGAAGACATTGGCCGACACAACGCCCTCGATAAACTGATCGGTGCGTTGATCCGGCAACAAATCCCGGTAGCCGGCGGCTTGGCGATTGTCACCAGCCGTTGCAGCCTCGAATTGATCCAGAAAGTCCTGCGTGCGGGCATCCAGACCTTGGTCAGCCTGTCGTCGCCCACGGGCCTCGCCGTGCAGTGGGCCCGCCAACACAACCTCAACCTCATCCACCTGCCGCAGAAAAGTGCGCCGCGGGTCTATAGCCCTGCGATGGAGAAACAAGCGTGAGCAACTATCAACAAGCCAACCAGAAACCCGCACCGCGCTACAAGCCCTACAAGGGCCCGGCCGGTGGATGGGGGGCGCTGATCAGCGTTGCCCAGGCCTGGCTGACCAGCGATAACGCGCTGAAGAACATCCGCATGATGCTCAAGACCAACCAGAACGGCGGCTTCGACTGCCCCGGCTGCGCCTGGGGTGATTCGCCGGAAAGCGGCATGGTCAAGTTCTGTGAGAACGGCGCCAAGGCCGTGAACTGGGAAGCGACCAAGCGTCGTGTCGACGCGGCTTTTTTCGCCAAGCACAGCGTGACGTCGTTGCTGGAGCAGAGCGATTACTGGCTTGAATACCAGGGGCGCCTGACGGAGCCGATGAGCTACGACGCCGAAACCGACCGCTACAAGCCCATCAGTTGGGACGCGGCATTCGCACTGATCAGCAAGCATCTGAACGGACTGTCCAGCCCGAACCAGGCGGAGTTCTACACGTCGGGCCGGGCCAGCAACGAAGCGGCCTACCTGTATCAACTGTTCGTGCGTGCCTTCGGCACCAACAACTTTCCCGATTGCTCGAACATGTGTCATGAAGCCAGTGGCGTGGCCCTGTCCCAGAGCGTGGGCGTGGGCAAAGGCACGGTCACTTTCGACGATTTCGAACATGCCGACGCGATTTTCGTCTGGGGCCAGAACCCCGGCACCAACCATCCACGGATGCTCGAGCCGCTGCGCGAAGCCGTCAAACGTGGCGCCCAGGTGGTGTGTATCAACCCGCTGAAAGAGCGCGGCCTGGAACGCTTCCAGCATCCACAGCATCCGCTGGAAATGCTCACCAACGGTGATAAACCGACCAACACCGCCTATTTCCGCCCGGCCCTGGGCGGTGACATGGCTGTGCTGCGGGGCATGGCGAAATTCCTGTTGCAATGGGAACGGGACGCGCAGAACAGCGGCGGCCCTGCGGTGTTCGACCATGGGTTTCTCAACGAACACAGCGCCAACGTCCTGGAATACCTGGCAGTCGTCGATGAAACCCCGTGGGAGCAGATCGTCGAGCAATCCGGCCTGACCCTGGCCGAGATCGAGCAATCCGCGCGTATGTACGCCAAGGCCAACAACGTGATCATGTGCTGGGCAATGGGCATTACCCAGCACCGCCATTCGGTGGCGACGATCCAGGAAATCGCCAACCTGATGATGCTGCGTGGCAACATCGGCAAGCCAGGCGCAGGGCTCTGCCCGGTTCGTGGCCACAGTAACGTGCAAGGCGACCGGACCATGGGAATCAACGAGCGTCCGCCCGTTGCGTTCCTCGACACCCTGGAGCGGCGCTTCCAGTTCAAGGTACCGCGTGAAAACGGCCACAACGTGGTCGAGGCGATCCACGCCATGGCCGAAGGCCGGGCAAAAGTGTTCGTCGCCCTGGGCGGCAACTTCGCCCAGGCCACGCCAGACAGCCACCGGACCTTCCAGGCCTTGGGCAACTGCGACCTGACCGTCCAGATCAGCACCAAGCTCAACCGCAGCCACCTGGCCCACGGGAAGGAAGCGCTCATCTTGCCGTGCCTGGGGCGTACCGACATCGACCTGCAAGCGGAAGGCTCCCAAGCGGTGACCGTGGAAGACTCCTTCAGCATGGTCCACGCCTCCAATGGCCAACTGCAGCCGCTGTCGAACCAGATGCGCTCCGAGCCCTGGATCATCGCCGGCATCGCCGCCGCCACGCTGGGCAGCCGCCCAGTGGATTGGAACTGGCTCGTGGCCGACTACAGCCGCATTCGCGACTTGATCGCCGAGACTGTCCCTGGCTTCAAGGATTTCAACGAAAAACTCAAGAACCCCGGCGGTTTCTACCTGGGCAACAGCGCCGGTGCCCGTCGCTGGAATACCCCTTCGGGCCGGGCCAACTTCAAGCCCAACCGGCTGCCGACGGACCTGATTCATGAGCGCACCCGCGCGACAGGCCAACTGCCGGACCTGATCCTGCAATCGATGCGTTCACACGATCAGTACAACACCACGATCTATGGGTTGGATGACCGTTATCGCGGCGTCAAAGGCCAACGCGACGTGCTGTTCGTGAACGAAGCGGACATCATCCGCCTGGGCTTCAAGCCAGGACAAAAAGCCGACATCGTTTCGCTCTGGGATGATGGCCGTGAGCGTCGGGTCAAAGGTTTTACCTTGCTGGCCTTCGACATCCCCGCCGGGCAGGCCGCCGCCTATTACCCGGAAGTGAATCCTTTGGTGCCGCTGGAAAGCACTGGCGACGGCAGCTTTACCCCAACCTCGAAGTTCGTGGCGATCCGCCTCGAAGCCGCGAGCGAAAACGGGTTGATCCTGGCCAAGTCGGCCTGATACAGCCTTTTGGATCATGATAGCCCTGTGGCGAGGGGTGCGACGTTTCGCTAAATCCCCTCGCCACGAAACACTTTCTTGCAGACACAAAAAAGGCCGTTTTCCTAGGAAAACGGCCTGTCTGAAGTAGCTAAAGACCGGCGAAATTCGGTTAAGTTCCAGCCTAAAAACAATAACTTAGAGAATTGTGCACAAGTCGTGTTACTCGTCGGATTTCGATTGTAACCAAGCGAAGCCAGCCTCAGGATCGCGCCGTCATCCCTTTGAGGCTCCTCTATGAAGTTCTCCTCCATTCTCTTGTTGTCCCTTGGCCTGATCAGTGGCGTCGCGTCTGCCGGCGGTACCGCCGAAGCAGGTGTAGGCGGCGCATTGGGCGGGGTTTTGGGTTCGGTCGTCGGCCAGTCCCTGGGCGGCAACACCGGCTCCACTATCGGCGCAGCCCTTGGCGGCGCGGGCGGTAGCGCAGTCGGTGCAGACAGACACAGCCGCGGCGAAGCGGCGATCGGCGGCGCGCTGGGCGCAGCCGGTGGTAACGTGGTTGGCCGCAGCGTAGGCGGCACCACCGGTAGCCTGATCGGTGCCGCAGCGGGCGGTGGCGCCGGTGGCGCACTGGGCAACTACATGGGCAAGGACGACGATGACGACCGTTATGAAGGTCGCCGCGGTGATCGCCGCTACTATCGTGACGGGCACCCGGGTCGCGGCCATGCCTACGGGCATCGCAAGAAGCATCACCGCTACTACCGCGACTAACGGCTGACTTTTCTACCAGCCGGTAAAAGATCGCAGCCTTCGGCCGTTCTCTTCAGAGACTGACCGGAGGTTGCGATTTTTCGTTTCAGGCCACTAACCGTTCCAACGCTGCGCGTAATCGATCAGGAATCGCCACGGGCCGATTCGATGCCCGATCCACGAAAACATGCACGAAGCGTCCCGCCGCGCAGGCTTCGTCCTCGTCCACCTTGAACACCGCCAGCTCGTACTGCACCGAACTGTTGCCCAGTTTGCCGACCCGCAGGCCAACCTCGATCCGGTCTGGAAAAGCGATCGAGGCAAAGTAATCGCAGGCCGAACTCACTACGAAGCCCACCACTTCTCCTTCGTCGATATCCAACCCGCCGGTTTCGATCAGGTAGGTGTTCACGGCCGTATCGAAAAAGCTGTAGTAGGTGACGTTATTGACGTGACCGTACACATCGTTGTCGTGCCAGCGCGTGGTAATGGGCTGGAAGTGCAAGTATTCCGTGCGTTGGGGCATCAGTTGTCCTTGGGTAATCCGGTTTTGGAACGCAGGGCAAGGCTCGGCATTATCGCTGGGAGAATCCTTTGCCTTGCGCAGCCAGCTCGCCGATCAAACGGGCGGGTTTCCATTGGTCGCCCTGCTTGGTTTCAAGCGCCAACAAGCGCGCATGGATGTCGTCAAGCCCTTGCTGGTCAGCCCAGGCCATCGGGCCGCCCTTGTCTGCGGGGAAGCCATATCCGTTGAGGTAAACCAGATCGATGTCGTGAGACGACTCGGCGATGCCTTCCTGGAGGATCTTCGCACCTTCGTTGACCAGGGCCAGCAAGCAGCGCTCGAGGATCTCCTCGGTACCAATGTCACGCCGCTGGAAACCCAGCCCCTCGCTGACCCGCTGCACCAGCGCATCGACCTCGACATCGTGTTCAGCCTGGCGACTGCCTGGCTCATAGTGATAGTACCCGTTGCCGCTCTTCTGGCCGAACCGGCCCAACTCGCACAGGCGGTTGTCCACTTGCACCTCGGGCGCGTCCTGGCCCTGGCCCGCCAGTTCCCGGGCACGCCATTCCAGATCGATCCCGACCACGTCGTACATGCGAAACGGCCCCATGGCGAAGCCGAAGCCTTGCAGCGCCGCATCGACCTGATGGGGGAGCGCCCCCTCCAAAAGCATCTTGCGCGCCTCCAGCACGTAGGGATGCAGCATCCGGTTGCCAATGAACCCATGACAATTACCCGATACCACGCTTACCTTGCCCATGCGTTTGCCCAACGCCAGCGCTGCGTCCAGCACCGCTTTCGACGTCTGTGCGCCGCGGACGATTTCCAGCAGTTTCATGATGTGCGCAGGGCTGAAGAAATGCAGGCCCAGCACCTGGGTTGGCCGACGCGTGGCGGCGGCAATGGCATCGATGTCCAACGCCGAAGTGTTGCTTGCCAGCAGCGCCTCGGGTTTGAGCATGCCGTCTAGCTCGCGGAATATCTTTTGCTTGAGTTCCAGATTCTCGTAGACCGCTTCGATTACGAGGTCCACATTGCGGATCGCCGCGTAGTCATCCGCCCTCGTTACCCGGGCGATCCGCGCGTCGGCTTCGCTTTGTTCGAGTCGGCCCTGGCGTACGTTATGGGCATAAGTCTCGGCCACCGTGGCCAAGGCCTGCTCAAGCATTTGCGGGTTGTTATCGACCCATTGCACAGTGACGCCGGCGTTGGCCAGGCACATCACGATGCCACGGCCCATGGTGCCTGCACCGACCACGGCGGCGCGCTGGATATCGAAGGTTGTCTGGCTCATGTTTGCTCTCTTGTCGGCGATCCAAGGACAGCCATCACCATAGCCAGCCACTGACTTTTTTTGAAATTTATTCGTGTGATGCCGGGCATTCAGCGGATGGATGCAGCTCAGAGGTAAATGAGCACAGTCACGGGCCGGGTCATTCGGTTGACGTTAGATAAAAATCAAGCTCTGCGGGAAAAGCCAACGACGCCAAGCGCCCAATTTCGATAATTTGTGTCTTGGAAAGCTTGAAATCAGCGCCGATATAATCGGTGTTGTCAGTCCAAAGCATCAATGGCATCAAGTCCTTTATAGACAGGTTGATGCTCTGTTCAAATACCAATTCGTCCTTGCCTGGATAAAATCCCAACACAGCAAAATTCATGGCTCTACCTCTCTCGCTGTATACGCTTTTTTCGGGAGCGTTATCGCTTTGCCACGAAGCGATCCAGGCGCTTTGATGTCTCGTCTCCGGTCATTAGACGCGTTAAGGTGCGCCGTCGATCCATGAATCGGCTGCATCGGACCAGCAAAAGACAGGATTCCCTTTGCTCATTAGACAAGGAGAAAAATCATGTTGAGCAAACTGACGTTACCTACCGTCCTGATCACAAGCTTCTTGCTAGGCGGTTGCATGAGGCTATCTGAAGTGCCACCGATGCTTGCCGGGGTCGAAAAGCCGGCCGTAATTGCCTCGACCTCGTGATCTTACGCTCACCACTCATCTCGATAGTCAAAAGATACTTGATAGTCGTACCTCGACAAATCCAGATAATGTTTGAAATGTGGCTGGAGGATTCCAACCCATTCGCCGACGACATCAAGATTTCCGTTATTAATATTATTCCCCGAAGGAATATTGAGTTCATCCAGAATCTCGGTGTCGCTTCCGAAATCCTTTGAATACTCTTTCTCGACCAATAGCTCGGATACTTTATCAAACCACCTCAGCCTAATTTTCAAACCCATGGCGTCCTCATAAATACTTCTTGATGTTACGTTTCGGATTTCGTTTTTTCTTTTGCTCACCCGTAAGGTGATCGAATGCACCGAGATGGCCCCCATCGCTTGAACGATACACTTCTAACTCGGCGTGGCTAGAGTCCCACTCGTAAATTCTCCTGCCCTTAGCATCAATCCAACGCTCCCGGAAACCGCCGCCACCTTGACGGGGAGTCTTTGCTTTAACTTCAGTAAGACCAGCGAAGCCTGAAATTTCGTTTGTCTGAGGTGCGTGATGATACTTATGCGCTGGCTCCGGCAACCCTTTGCGCCGAACATTCAAAACTACATATAACGGCGAAACCCCAGCCCCCACCGGAAACACAAGAATGAAATCCTTGTACTCCGGTGGATAGATCGGATTGACGATGATGCTGTCCGCCATGGGCGTCGGCGGGAAGATCCAGATGCGCGGCGCCTGTGGCGCAGCTTCCAACGCTGGAATGCCCAACGTCGCGGAAGGGTCCACTGCCGGCGTCCAGATCAACTCGACCCCGTCGCCGAAGTCTGCCACTTGCTGCTCGCCGCGGGCCTGGAATGTCACCACCGGGATCATCTCCCAGTCGCGTCTTGACTGGGTGTTGTAGCCGTAACCTTTAAGCGTCCCGTCGGGCTGGGTTTCGACATGTAGGCGAACCCGGCTGCGCGCTTGTTCAAGGGACCTTAGTTGCTCTTCGGTGTACAGCGAACCGTCGCCCAGGTTCGAGGGCATCAGCAGCCCCACCAATCCCACCAGTGCGCCTGCCGCTACCGGCGCCGTGATCGCCGCGCCGGCGCCAAGGGAGGCCAAGCCGGTTCCACCCAGTGCCAGCGTGCCAACACTTGCGGGTAATGCTCCGCTGATCGTCTTCAGCGGTACACAGCCTGACGCGTCAACCTCACGGCCGCCCAACAATGTGAAGGCGCCATAAGCGCTCAGCAGTTCCGTCGGGATGTAACCGGTTGGATTGTGATAATCGATGATTGCATCGGGCAGTTCGCAAGATTTGGTGAACACACAGCCCTTGATGCGCGGGGCTTCCTTCTGATGTATCTGGCTCAGCCGTTGGGTCATGTACGCCTCTTGCCGAGCGAGCATGTCCTCATGGGCTTTATAATCGGCGTCTCGTTTTGCCAGCTCGTCCGGGGTCATGTCCCGCAGGACTCTGTGGCGCCAGTCATCACCTCGGTACTCCCAGACTTGGGGAATATCGCCTTTTCCTTTCGCCATGCTTCGTCCTTGCTCGGTCAGCGCCAACTCAATGCAAGCGGCGCGGAGAACCTTACCGAGTAAGCGGGGCAATGCTCACCAGACGATTCCGAGCATGACGTGAGACTTTTCTTCTTTTTGAGAAACGATTTCGCCCTAAACTTGCCAACCGTACAGCCCTGCCATTCCTACCAGTCGGATCCCCCAACATGCACTTCGCCCCAGACTTCCCCGACGATGCCGTCATGCGCCAACTCATGGAATTGCTCCACGAAGAGATCGGCCTGCCGGAACGCAAGACCCTTCGGCTGGAAACCGCGATCAATCACGATCTAGGCTGCGACGGCGCGGATGCGCGGCATTTGATGGAAACATTGGAAGAGCGGTTCGCCGTCGAGCTCATCGACTATGACGCCTATCGCTATTTCCAACCGGAAGGATTCGATGTATTTCAAAAGCGCAGGGCCAAGGGGCGCGCAAACAAGATGCCGCTGACCATCGGCATGCTGTACAAGGCAATCAAGGTGCAGCGATGGGATACGCAGGCATTGGAAGAAAACTAGTCGCGCACAAAAAAGCCGCCCTTGAAGAGCGGCTTTTTCATCTATCAACCAAGCCTTACAGCTGCGGACCTGCCGCCTTGATCGCGTCGCTCACTTCGAACTTCTTGAAGTTCTCGATGAACAGCCCGGCCAATGCCTTGGCGGCTTCGTCGTAGGCGGCTTTGTCGGCCCAGGTGTTGCGTGGGTTCAACAGGCCAGTCTCGACGCCTGGAACAGCCAGCGGCACGTCCAGGTTGATGATGTCCAGGTGTTCGGTTTCAGCACCGATCAGCGCGCCGCTCTGGATGGCTGCGATCACCGCACGGGTGGTCGGGATGTTGAAGCGCTTGCCGACGCCGTAGCCGCCGCCGGTCCAGCCGGTGTTGACCAGGTAGACCTTGGAGCCGAAGCCACGGATGCGCTTGATCAGCAGCTCTGCGTATTCACCGGCTGGACGCGGGAAGAACGGCGCGCCGAAGCAAGTGGAGAAGGTCGACTTGATGCCGCTGCCCGAGCCCATTTCGGTCGAGCCCACCAGTGCGGTGTAGCCGGACAGGAAGTGGTAGGCAGCTTGTTCTTCGCTGAGGATCGACACGGGCGGCAGTACGCCGGTCAGGTCGCAGGTCAGGAAGATCACGGCGTTTGGCTCGCCACCGAGGTTCTTCGGTGCGCGTTTTTCGATCAGCTCACGCGGGTAGGCGGCGCGGCTGTTCTGGGTCAGGCTGTCGTCGGCGTAGTCGGCTTTCTTGGTGACCGGGTCCAGGACGACGTTCTCCAACACGGCGCCGTGCTGGATGGCTTTCCAGATGACCGGCTCGTTCTTCTCGGACAGGTCGATGCACTTGGCGTAGCAACCGCCTTCGATGTTGAAGACCACGCCTACGCCCCAGCCGTGTTCGTCGTCACCGATCAGGTAGCGGCTTTCGTCGGCGGACAGGGTGGTCTTGCCGGTGCCCGACAGACCGAAGAACAGGGTCACATCGCCCTCTTCGCCCATGTTGGCGGCGCAGTGCATCGGCAGCACGTCAACGGCTGGCAACAGGAAGTTCTGCACGGAGAACAGGGCTTTCTTCATCTCACCGGCGTAGCGCATGCCGGCGATCAGCACTTTCTTGGCCGCGAAGTTGATGATCACGGTGCCGTCGGAGTTGGTGCCGTCACGCTCAGGCTCGCAGACGAAGTTCGGCGCGTTGAGGATCTGCCACTCGTCCTTGCCGCCGGCGTTGTACTGCTCGGGGTTGATGAACAGGCAGCGGCCGAACAGGTTGTGCCACGCGGTCTCGGTGGTCATCTTGACCGGCAGGTAGTGCGCAGGATCGGAACCTACATGCACGTGGGAAACAAAACGCTCGCGCTCGCCCAAGTAGGCTGCGACGCGGTTCCACAGGGCGTCGAACTTGTCGGCCGGGAACTTGCGGTTGATCGGGCCCCATGCAATGGCGTGCTGGGTGGTTGGCTCTTCCACGATGAAACGGTCGACTGGCGAGCGACCGGTACGATGACCGGTACGTACAACCAGCGCGCCAGTATCGGCAAGCTCGCCTTCACCGCGATTCAGGGCTTCTTTGACCAGATCATCGACACTCAGATCGGTGTACACGGCGTTATTGGCTTGCGTCATGAGATTCCCCGTCGGCCCGTGGCCGAGTGCTCCAAACGTTTTGTAGTAGGAAGTCGCGCACTACTACCCGAAAAAAGTGGGCCGGATTATGCCAGAAAAGCCCAAAAAAAGTAGGGCCCTCCCGTCAGTACGGCGTAAATCCGGCGTTTGCCAGGAGATTTACCTGCGCTGAACCGATTTAGTGACGAGTATCTGACGGTGTGTCGACACCCGCACCGGCGAACAATTGGGCAATGTCCGCGGCATCGAACAGGTAGCGCTCATTGCAAAACTGGCAATCGATTTCAATGGCGCCGCCATGTTCGATCACCAGTTGCTGTGCATCTTCCAGACCCAGACTGACCAGCGCATTGCCGGAACGTTCACGGGAGCAACTGCATTTGAAGCGCAACGGCTGGCCATCGAACAAGCGAACCTGCTCTTCGTGGTACAGGCGATGCAGGACGGTTTCGTTGTCCAGGCCCAGCAATTCATCAGCGCTCAAGGTGCTGGCCAGAGCGGTGACGTGCTGCCAGCTGGCGTCGCGCTCTTCCGGATCACGGATGCGGTCGGCAGGCAGTTGCTGCAGCAGCAATCCACGGGCGCGCCGCCCGTCGGCATAGAGCCAGAAGCGGGTGTTGGTCTGCTGGGACATGACGAAGTAATTGGTGAAGCACTCGGCCAGGGTCGCGCCGTCGAGATCGACGATGCCCTGATAGCGCTTGCCGTGGCTCGGGTCGACCGTCAGGGCCAGCACGCCGTTGGGCATCAGGTCGGCCAAGGTTGCGTCGGGCGCGATCTGCTCCGCGTGATAACGGGCCAGGCCACGGATCTCTCGCTCGCTGGAGCATTCGATCATCAGCAGAGGCACCGGACCTTCGGAGCGCGCCTGGAGGATCAGCAAGCCATCGAATTTCAAGGTACCCACCAGCAGCGCCGCGGCGGCCATCAACTCGCCGAGCAATTGCGCGACCGGCTCCGGGTAGGCGTGCTTGGCAAGGACTTCGGCGTAGCTACGCTCCAACGCCACCAGCTCGCCACGGGCGTCGCTGTCATCGAAGATGAAACGTTGGGTGTAGTCGGTATCCGGTAAATCAGTCATAGGGTCTGGTATCTGAGGTGATGGCAATTGATGACAGGCATTTTATGGGCATTCAGGGTGGGTTCCAAGCAAGCCATGATTTTGCTTTGTGGGAAGACTGAGCATCTATCTGCATGTGCAGCGCTGTTGTGGCGAGGGAGCTTGCTCCCGCTCGGTTGCGTAGCGACCGCAAGATTCTGGGGCCGCTACGCCCGAGGCGTCGGACCGGCCCAGCGGGAGCAAGCTCCCTCGCCACGGGTTACCGGTGTGGCCGATGCTTTACTCGCTGTTGCTGCCATGAAACTTGAACAGGTCCCGACGCTGCTTCTTGCTCGGCTTGCCGTCGGTGCTGACGCCCAGGGCACCGGCCTTGCGCTGGGCGGCAGCAGCTTCGCGCTTGGCGACGCTGGCTTCGGTCTCGCGGTATAGCGTTTGAGCTTCCGGCGCGCCGCGACGCACGATGGACAAGGCTTCGACAACCACGGTTTTTTCATCAAAACCGGTACGGATGACGTATTCGTCACCGATACGTGGCTCTTTGCCAGGCTTGCAACGCTCGCCCCGGTGATGGACCTTGCCGCTTTCAATGGCGGCCTTGGCCAAGGCTCGGGTCTTGTAGAATCGTGCCGCCCACAACCATTTATCGAGACGGACCTTGTCATCCTCTTCGCTTTTTTGTGCCACTGGAATTCCTCTTTCTAACGAATAGCTGGAACTGTACTACCGTTTTTGTCGGGCGCACGAATCCGTCGCGACGGATAGAATGCCCGCCGAACCGCCCGTTCATAGGGCGAGCGTCGGCATCGGCTACACATTCAAACGGGTGCGTAGATAACTGTCGCCATTTTGTGATTATTCTGCGTGAATACCGCGATTCGCGGAGTCCACGATCCGATGTGCCAATTTCAGGTTGTTTTTATTGAAGACATTTGACCATCTGACCGTCGTCGGTCTGCGCGAATGGGTGGCGCTCCCGGACTTGGGAGTCGCCGGCCTGCGCGCAAAAATCGACACCGGAGCCAGTACTTCCAGCCTGCACGCTACCGACATCGAGCCATTCGAGCGCGACGGCGAAAAATGGGTGCGTTTCACCGCGCACCTGGGCACGGTGGTGCAGTTGCGCCATCGCCGCTGCGAAGCGCCGCTGGTAGCGCGCAAGACCATCAAGAGCTCCAACGGCCACGCCCAGGTCCGCTACGTGATCAGCACCACGCTGGCGCTGGGCGATCGGTTCTGGCGGGTCGAGTTCACCCTCGCCTGCCGCAAATCCATGCGTTATCGCCTGTTGCTGGGTTCCAAAGCTCTGATTGACGGCCAGTTGGTGGTCAATCCAGGCATCAAATACGTCCAAGACAAGCCGGCATACCCGGTGTCCACTACCTCTGCCACAGGTGTTGCATGAAGATCGCTGTGCTGTCGCGAAATCCGCGTCTGTATTCCACCCGTCGCCTGGTCGAGGCCGGGACCGAACGTGGCCATGAAATGGTGGTGATCGATACCCTGCGCGCCTATATGAACATTGCCAGCCACAAGCCGCAGATCCATTACCGCGGCAAACCGCTGGAAGGCTTCGATGCGGTCATCCCGCGCATCGGCGCATCGGTGACCTTCTACGGCTGCGCGGTATTGCGCCAGTTTGAAATGATGGGCGTGTATCCCCTCAATGAGTCCGTCGCGATTGCCCGCTCGCGAGACAAGCTGCGTTCCCTGCAATTGCTGTCTCGGCGCGGCATCGGCCTGCCCGTGACCGGTTTTGCCCACTCGCCGGATGACATTCCCGACCTGATCGCGATGGTCAATGGCGCCCCCCTGGTGATCAAGGTGCTGGAGGGTACCCAGGGCATTGGCGTGGTGCTGTGTGAAACCGCAACGGCGGCGGAATCGGTGATCGAGGCGTTCATGGGCCTGAAGCAGAACATCATGGTCCAGGAATACATCAAGGAAGCCGGCGGTGCGGACATTCGTTGCTTCGTGGTCGGCGACAAAGTGATTGCCTCGATGAAACGCCAGGCCCGGCCCGGTGAGTTCCGCTCCAACTTGCATCGGGGCGGCAGTGCGAGCCTGATCAAGATCACCCCCGAAGAACGCATGACCGCCCTGCGTGCCGCCAAGGTCATGGGGCTGGCCGTGGCTGGCGTGGATATCCTGCGTTCCAATCACGGACCGCTGGTGATGGAGGTCAACTCCTCGCCAGGCCTGGAAGGTATCGAGACCACCACCAGCAAGAACGTGGCAGGGATCATCATCGAACACCTGGAAAAGAATGGCGGGCCGAACATGACCCGGACCAAGGGCAAAGGCTAATCCATTTACAAACACTGTGGGAGCGAGCTTGCTCGCTCCCACAGGTCCTCTGCCTGACCTGAAAGAAATCGCTACACCGCATCCCGAGGCAGCATCAAGCCCAACGGCAAGCGCACCCGTGCTTCCAACCCGCCACCGACGCGGTTGCGCAGTTCGACGTTGCCGCCGTGCATCGAGGCGATGCGCTTGACGATCGCCAGGCCCAGTCCGGTGCCCTTTCCTCCTCGGGCGCGATCGCCCCGGGTAAAGGGATTGAAAATGGCCTCAAGCTCCGACGGATCAATACCAGCGCCACGGTCCATGACGCTCAGCACCACGTAAGGCGCACTGGTGTCGCCGGAGACATAGGCCGCGACTTCAACACCGGCGCCCGCATGGTTCAGCGCATTGCCGATCAGGTTGTTCAACAAACGCTTCATTGACACCCGGCGCAACGGGAACGGCTGGATCGGCTCCAGGCGCAACTGCACTTTTTCGTCGTTCTGGTTATAGGGCGCAACCACTTCCCGCACCAACTCACTGAGGTCCACCTCCTCCACGGACTCATCACGACCGTCTCGAATGAACGCCAGGAACTGGTCGAGAATCGCGTCCATGTCTTCGATGTCACGGACCATCTCGTCGGTCAGGTCGGTGTGCTCGCCCATCAACTCCAGCGACAACCGCAGCCGGGTCAGCGGCGTACGCAAGTCGTGGGAAACGCCCGCAAGCATCAGCTCGCGCTCGCGTCCGGCCTGCTCGACATCCTCGGCCATCTGGTTGAAAGCGCGATAGACCTCGGTCATCTCGCTCGGGGTATCGCTGATGGGCAATCGTACGCTTCGACCCTGGCCCAATTGCCGGGCGGCATACACCAGGCGCTTGAGCGGTTGGTTGAGCTGGCTGACGAAGATCCATGCCGATGCCGTCGATAACAGGCCGATCGCCAGGAACCAACCCAGCACGTTCCAGATTTTCTGGCCACGCAATGGATGCGGGTACAGCGGCACCTTCAACCAACCGTCACCCAGGCTCGGGGCACGCACCCACAATGCCGGAGGCGAATGCATGCGCAGTCGCACCTCGGTGTCGGCGCCCAGTTCGGCCTGCATCTGCCGTTGATAGATTTCGCTGTACGGCCAGTGCTGCTCCCCTTCCGGCACGCCGGCGCCAACGACCCGAATCAATGTCGCCGCCTCGGCAATCTTGGCTCGATTGGTTTCGTCAGCCGCCCAATAGGCCCGCAGGGTCAAGGCCACGCCGTGACTGTATTGGCGGTCCACCAACACGTCTTCGTTCATCAGCAGGTAGACCAGCGTCAGCGCCTTGGAAAAAAGCACGACGATCAGCACCAGCCAGAGGGTGCGGGAGAAAAAACTCTGGGGGAACCAAACGGGGGTTTTCATGAATAGCCGCTACACACTTGCAGGAGCGAGCGATGCTCGCACAATGACGGACCGCGAGTCGCCTGGAAGAAGACATTTCAACCAGCCAGGCTACCCGCTCCTACAAATCGCCAATCACTTGCTGGCGGCGCCATCCGGCACGAACACATAACCCACGCCCCAGACGGTCTGGATATAACGCGGCTTGGATGGATCGGGCTCGATCATCCGTCGCAGACGGGAAATCTGCACATCGATGGAGCGCTCCAGCGCATCCCATTCGCGGCCACGGGCCAGGTTCATCAGCTTGTCCCGGGTCAACGGCTGGCGGGCGTTCATCACCAGGGCCTTGAGCACGGCGAACTCACCGGTGGTGAGCATGTGGATCTCGTCGCCACGCTTGAGCTCGCGGGTGGCCAAGGACAGTTCATAGTCGCCGAAGGTCACGCTTTCGTCTTCGCTGCCCGGCGCGCCCGGCACCGGGGCCGATTGGCGACGCAAGACCGCCTTGACCCGGGCCATCAACTCGTCCGGGTTGAACGGCTTGGCCAGGTAATCGTCGGCGCCCAACTCCAGCCCCTTGATGCGGCTCAGTTCGTCGCCCTTGGCAGTGAGCATGATGATCGGGATCTGGTTGTTCGCGCCACGCAGGCGACGGCAAGCGGTCAAGCCGTCCTCACCCGGCAGCATCAGATCGAGGACCACGAGGTTGAACACCTCACGGGCCAGCAGGCGATCCATTTGCTCGGTGTTCGGTACGGTACGGGCGCGATAGCCCTTGCTGACGAAAAAACGCTCCAGCAGGCTGCTCAGCCCGGGATCGTCGTCAACAATCAGAATTTTTTCGCCTTCAGCAGTTTGTGCAGTGCTGCTCATAGGAAGCTCCTTTGATCTTGGCGCGCATTATGGCCTAGCTGCCGTTATACGCACCGTGTGCATTGTTAGCAGATTTTTCCTCTATCTCCAGCAATCCACCCATCAAACCCTCGGTTCACGACACCCCCGAACAACGGAACGCTGGTTATAATGCGCGGCCTTTGTGCCAGGACCAGGCCGGATCTCTATAACGGCGCAGCACTTTTTTTACCCCTGGCCAGGCAGCACTTTTTGAATTTCGCGGGTCAACAGGCAGCCTTTTGACCCAGGCAGCGGCGCATGCCAGGCCGCTCAACCAGTCTCGCCGAGCCCGGCTTCTGCGGCGGCGAGCCTGATTTCACAATTTGTCAGGTGGTTTTATGGACAGCATCAACAGCCGCATCGCCGAGGAACTCGGCGTCCGCCCACAACAGGTCGAAGCGGCCGTCGCGCTACTCGATGAAGGCTCCACGGTCCCTTTCATCGCCCGTTACCGGAAAGAAGTGACCGGCAGCCTCGATGACACCCAGTTGCGTCATCTGGAAGAGCGCCTGCGCTACCTGCGCGAACTCGACGAACGGCGCATCAGCATCCTGGCGAGCATCCAGGAGCAGGGCAAGCTGACCCCGCAACTCGAGCGCGACATCAAGCTGGCCGATACCAAGACCCGCCTCGAAGATTTGTACCTCCCCTACAAGCAGAAGCGCCGCACCAAGGGCCAGATCGCCTTGGAAGCCGGCCTCGGCGAGCTGGCCGATGGCCTATTCAACGATCCAACCCTGGCCCCTGAAACCGAGGCCGCACGCTTTGTCGATGCCGAAAAAGGCGTGGCGGACGTGAAGGCCGCGCTGGAAGGTGCCAAGTACATCCTCATGGAGCGTTTCGCCGAAGACGCCAACCTGTTGGAGAAACTGCGCAACTTCCTCAAGCAGGAAGCCATCCTCAGCGCCCGCGTCATCGCCGGCAAAGAAGAGGAAGGCGCCAAGTTCCGCGACTACTTCGAGCATGACGAACCGCTCAAGAGCATGCCGTCCCACCGTGCCCTGGCGATTTTCCGTGGCCGCAACGAAGGCATTCTCAGTTCAGCCCTGAAGGTCGGTGAAGAACTGCCCGGCACCATGCACCCGTGCGAAGGCATGATCGGCCAGCAATTCGGCATCCAGAACCAGAACCGCGCCGCCGACAAATGGCTGGCCGAGGTGGTGCGCTGGACCTGGAAGGTCAAGCTCTACACCCATCTGGAAACCGACTTGCTCGGTGAGCTGCGCGACAACGCCGAAACCGAGGCGATCAACGTATTCGCCCACAACCTGCACGACCTGCTGCTGGCCGCACCGGCCGGCCCGCGCGCCACCCTGGGCCTCGACCCAGGCCTGCGCACCGGTTGCAAGGTGGCGGTGGTGGACTCGACCGGCAAACTGCTGGACCACGCCACGGTCTACCCGCACGTGCCGCACAACAAGTGGGACCAGACCATTGCCGTACTCGCCGCCCTGTGCGCCAAGCATTCGGTGGACCTGATCGCCATCGGCAACGGCACCGCCAGCCGCGAGACCGACAAGCTGGCCGCCGAGCTGATCAAGAAATACCCGGCCATGAAAATGACCAAGGTCATGGTCTCCGAGGCCGGTGCTTCGGTTTATTCGGCGTCGGAACTGGCTTCCAAGGAATTCCCGGACCTGGACGTGTCGATTCGCGGCGCGGTGTCGATCGCCCGTCGCCTTCAGGATCCGTTGGCGGAACTGGTGAAGATCGATCCGAAATCCATCGGCGTCGGCCAATACCAGCACGACGTTTCCCAACTGAAACTCGCCCGTGGCCTGGACGCCGTGGTGGAGGATTGCGTGAACGCCGTGGGCGTGGACGTGAACACCGCCTCGGTGGCGCTGCTGGCGCATATTTCCGGCCTGAACGCCACCCTGGCGCAGAACATCGTCACCCACCGTGACGAACATGGCGCGTTCAAGACCCGCGCCGCGTTGAAGAAAGTCCCGCGCCTGGGTGAAAAAACCTTTGAACAGGCCGCCGGCTTCCTGCGCGTCATGAACGGCGACAACCCGCTCGACTCTTCCGCAGTCCACCCGGAAGCCTACCCGCTGGTGCAACGCATCGCCGCCCAGACCGACCGCGACATCCGCTCGCTGATCGGTGACGCCGCGTTCCTCAAGCGCCTGGACCCGAAGAAATTCACCGACGAAACCTTCGGCCTGCCCACCGTGACCGACATCCTGCAAGAGCTGGAGAAACCGGGACGCGACCCACGCCCTGAGTTCAAGACCGCCGAATTCCAGGAAGGCGTCGAAGACCTCAAGGACCTGCAACCGGGCATGATCCTCGAAGGCGTGGTGACCAACGTGACCAATTTCGGCGCGTTCGTCGACATCGGCGTACACCAGGACGGTCTGGTGCACATTTCGGCGCTGTCGGAAAAATTCATCAAGGACCCACGCGAAGCCGTGAAGGCCGGCGATGTGGTGAAAGTGAAGGTCATGGAAGTCGATATCCCGCGCAAACGCGTTGGCCTGTCGATGCGCATGAGCGACACGCCCGGTGAGAAAGTCGACGGGGCCCGTGGTGCTCGCCCAGGCGCCGCGCCGCGCCAGTCGCAGAACACCGCGCCGCGCAAGGAGACCGCCACGGCAGCCCCGGCCAACAACGCCATGGCCTCGCTGTTCGCCAACGCCAAGCAACTGAAGAAACGCTGATGGACGCGCCGGCCGGGCTGGTTCAGAGCGCGTTCTTCAAGCTGCTCGGCTGTCGGCTGCAAAGCCTCGAGAACGGGGTGGCGCAAGTCGCCCTGGGCCTCGAACCCGAGTTGCGCAATCGTGGCGGCAAGCTGCACGGCGGTGCGCTGTTCAGCCTGGTGGACATCGCCATGGGCCTGGCTTGCTCCAGTGTCCATGGCTTTGACCAGCAGAGCGCGACCATCGAGTGCAAGATCAACTACATCCGCGCCGTCTCAGACGGCGAGGTGTTGTGCACCGCCCGGGTCATCCACCCGGGCCGGCGCACGCTGGTGGTCGAGGCCGAGGTGATGCAGGGCGACAAGCTGGTCGCAAAAGCGCAAGGCACGTTCGCTGTCCTATAGCTCCCTGTCATCGATTTGGGGTAATTTCGACGCCATGAATGCGGTGTCGAAATTTCTCTGTGGGAGCGGGCTTGCTCGCGAAGGCGGTGTATCAGGCGACTCCAATGCTGACTGATACGCCGCTTTCGCGAGCAGGCTCGCTCCCACAGGGGCCGTGGCGACCTGTCGTTAGCCGTATGAAAACCAGGCGAAAACGCCAGTTTTAACTTCACCCTTGTAGACCGTCTTGCCCACCCCCATATTGGGGCGACTGACGCGTGAAGGAATTCAACTTGAGCGACCTTTTAAACCGCCGCCTGGCCCTGCTCGGCGAGCGCGCCAACCTCTCCCTGCTCGAGCAGTGCCTGCACGGTATCGAACGTGAATGCCTGCGCGTCACCGACGACGGGCGCCTGGCGCAGACCCCGCACCCGCAAGCCCTGGGCTCGGCGCTGACCAACGAACAGATCACCACCGACTATTCCGAGTCGTTGCTGGAGTTCATCACCCCGGCCCTGGCCAACCCGGCCGATACCCTGCGCAGCCTCGACAGGATCCACCGGTTCGTCTACAGCAAGCTCGGCGACGAATACCTGTGGAGCCCTTCGATGCCGTGTCCGTTGCCGGCCGAGGAAGAGATTCCGATCGCCTATTACGGCACCTCGAACATCGGTCGACTCAAGTACGTCTACCGCAAGGGTTTGGCCCTGCGTTATGGCAAGACCATGCAATGCATCGCCGGGATCCACTACAACTTTTCCCTGCCGGAAAAGCTCTGGCCCCTGCTCCGGCAGGACGAAGCCATCGACGCGAGCGACCGGGACTTCCAATCGTCGGCCTACATCGCCCTGATCCGTAATTTCCGTCGCTACAGTTGGCTGCTGATGTACCTGTTCGGTGCCTCGCCGGCCCTCGACGTCGGTTTCCTGCGTGGCCGGCCGCACCAGTTGGAACAGCTGGATCCGGACACCTTGTACCTGCCCTACGCCACCAGCCTGCGCATGAGCGACTTGGGTTACCAGAGCAACGCCCAGGCCGGCTTGACGCCTTGCTACAACGATCTGGCAAGCTACACCGACAGCCTGCGCAAAGCGGTGGCAACGCCGTACGGGCCGTACGTCGAAGTCGGCACCCACCAGAACGGCGAGTGGGTGCAGCTCAACACCAACATCCTGCAGATCGAAAACGAGTACTACTCCAATATCCGTCCCAAGCGCGTGACCTACACCGGCGAGCGGCCAATCCAGGCCCTGATGGCTCGCGGGATCCAGTACGTCGAAGTGCGTTGCCTGGACATCAACCCGTTCCTGCCGATGGGCATCGACCTCACCGAGTCGCGGTTCCTCGACGCGTTCCTGCTGTATTGCGGCCTCAATGACAGCCCGCAGCTGGAAAACAACGAATGCAGCAACGCCACCAGCAACTTCCTGACCGTGGTCAAGGAAGGCCGCAAGCCGGGCCTGCAACTGCAGCGCCAGGGGCAAGCCGTGGATATGCAGGCATGGGCCCTGGAATTGCTCGAGAATATCGCTCCACTGGCAGCGCTGCTCGACCAGAGCCAGGGTGGCGACGCCCACCGTCAGGCGCTGGACGCGCAACGAGCGAAAGTCCGCGATCCATCGCTGACGCCGTCCGCCCAGGTACTGGCCGCCATGGCCGAGCATCAGGAAAGCTTCGCTCAGTTCTCCCTGCGCCAGAGCAAGGCCCACGCCGAGTTCTTCCGCGCCGAGCCGTTGGCGACCGAAGAGCAAGCCGCGTTCGAACAAACCGCTCGCCAGTCCCTGGTCCAGCAAACCGAGCTGGAGCAGAACGAGGTGGGGGATTTCGACGTGTTCGTGGGTTCGTATCAGGCGAGCATTTTGGCGATCAGTAACTGACCGAGCATTCCCATGATTCCTTCGTGGGAATGCAGCTGTGGCGAGGGGATTTATCCCCGCTGGGTTGCGAAGCGACCCCAAAACGGCGGTAAGTGACCTGTCTGACACACCGAAGAGGAGCTTTAGGGCTGCTACGCAGCCCAGCGGGGATAAATCCCCTCGCCACAAAAGCCATGTACAACTCCAATTTCTGCCCCTTGCATAGACTTTTTCGCAGATAAGCTAATTCTAAAAAGTTATTTATTTCTTAATTCTTAGATCATTTAGTCTCCTCCAACGCCGACTCTCCGGCGGCCTGTTGAGGAGCTACACCATGTCTTTGAGTTTCCCCCTTCGCCTTCTCGCGGCCGCCTCCCTGGCTGCGGCGAGTCTTTTTGCCCAGGCGGCCGACCTGACCGTCGCCTACCAGACCACCGTTGACCCGGCGAAAGTCGCCCAGGCCGACGGTGCCTATGAAAAAGCCACCCAGGCGAAGATCGCCTGGCGCAAGTTCGACAATGGCGCCGACATCATCGCCGCCATCGCCTCGGGCGATGTGCAGATCGGTTACCTCGGTTCCAGCCCGCTGACCGCCGCCATCACGCGTAAGGTTCCAGTGGAAACTTTCCTTATCGCCACCCGGATCGGCGCCGCTGAAGCCTTGGTCGCCCGTGACGGCTCCGGCATCAAGACCCCGCAAGACCTGATCGGCAAGAAGATCGCCGTGCCGTTTGTCTCCACCGGCCATTACAGCCTGCTCGCCGCGCTGAAGCACTGGAACATCGACCCGTCGAAAGTCACCGTGCTCAACCTCGCCCCGCCAGCCATCATCGCCGCCTGGAAACGCGGCGACATCGACGCCACCTACGTCTGGGACCCGGCCCTCGGCGTCGCCAAGGAAAACGGCAAGGTGCTGATCACTTCGGCTGAACTGGCCCAGTTCGGCGCACCGACCTTCGACGCCTGGATCGTGCGCAAGGATTTCGCCCAGCAGCATCCCGAGATCGTCACGGCGTTCGCCAAAGTCACCCTGGATGCCTACGCCCAGTACCGCAAGGATCCGCAAGCCTGGCTGGCCGATGCCTCCAACATCGACAAGCTGGTGAAGCTCTCCGGCGCCAAGGCCAGCGATATCCCGCTGCTGTTGCAAGGCAACGTCTTCCCGCTGGCCGCAGACCAGGTGGTGAGCCTCGGCGCTCCAACCACCCAGGCGATTACCAACACTGCCACGTTCCTCAAGGAGCAAGGCAAGGTCGAAGCGGTGCTGCCGGATTACGCGCCGTACGTCAGCGCCAAATACATCACTCGCTGATCGAAAAAGGAGACGCCGAGATGGCCTTGCTACAGCTGGAGCGCATCAGCGCACAGTACCTCGGTGCAACGAAACCGGTACTGGCGGATATTTCGTTGACCCTGGGCCCGCAGCAGTTGTTGGTCGCCCTCGGCCCATCCGGCAGCGGCAAGACGTCGCTGCTCAACCTGATTGCCGGGTTCGTCGAGCCCAGCGCCGGGCAAATCACCCTCGACGACGTTCCGGTGTCAGGCCCCGGCGCCGAACGTGGCGTGGTGTTCCAGGACGATGCGCTGTTGCCCTGGCAGGACGTGCTGGCGAACGTCGCTTTCGGCCTGGAACTGGCCGGAGTCGCCAAGGAAAAACGCGAGGCTCGCGCCCGGGAGATGCTCGCCTTGGTGGACTTGGCCGGTTTCGAAAAGCGCCGCGTCTGGCAGCTGTCCGGCGGCCAGAAGCAACGCGTAGGCCTGGCCCGCGCGTTGGCAGCCGATCCGCGATTGTTGTTGATGGACGAACCTTTCGGCGCCCTGGACGCTTTCACCCGCGAGCAGATGCAGGAGCTGTTGCTGCAAGTCTGGCAACGCACCGCCAAACCAGTGTTCCTGATTACCCACGACATTGAAGAAGCCGTGTTCCTGGCAACCGATCTGATCCTGCTGGCACCCGATCCCGGGCAGATCGTCGAGCGCCTGAGCCTGGATTTCGGCCGCCGCTACGGCGCGGGTGAATCGGCCCGCTCCATCAAGTCCGATCCACGCTTCATCGAGACCCGCGAGCACGTGCTCGCCAAGGTGTTTTCCCAACGCAGCGCCACTCGACAACAGGAGCGCGCATGAGCAGTTATGAAGTTCCAGCCGTGGCCGGCGATGCCGTGAGCTCGCACGCGGCAGCACCCGTACGACGCAGCCTGGGCACACGCTGGATCAGCGGGCTGACGTTGGTCGTGTTGCTGTTTCTCTGGTGGGCGATCACCGCCAGCGGGCTGATCGAACCGCTGTTCCTGCCGCCGCCCTCCGCCGTTATGCAAAAGGGATGGCTGCTGGCAACCAGCGGCTACATGGACTCGACACTCTGGCAACACCTGGGCGCAAGCCTCGGGCGGATTGGCCTGGGCCTGTTGTTCGCAGTGCTCACGGCGGTGCCGGTGGGCATCGCCATCGGCGCCAACCGTATCGCCCGTGGGGTGCTCGATCCGCTGATCGAGTTCTATCGACCGATTCCGCCCCTGGCCTACCTGCCGCTGATCGTGATCTGGTGCGGCATCGGCGAGCTGTCGAAAGTCCTGCTGATCTACCTGGCGATCTTCGCCCCGATCGCCATCGCCACCGCCACCGGCGTGCGCACCGTTGACCCGGCGAAACTGCGGGCGGCGCAATCCCTCGGTGCCACCCGGGCGCAACTGATCCGCCACGTGATCGTGCCCAGCGCCCTGCCGGACATCCTCACCGGTATCCGCATCGGCCTGGGCGTGGGTTGGTCGACGCTGGTCGCCGCTGAATTGATCGCGGCCACCAGCGGCCTGGGGTTCATGGTGCAGTCGGCGGCGCAGTTTCTGGTCACCGATGTGGTCGTGCTGGGAATCCTGGTGATCGCCCTGATCGCCTTCGCCATGGAAATGGGCCTGCGCGCCCTGCAACGCAAGCTGGTGCCATGGCACGGCCAGGCCCATTGATACGTAATGACCACGCCGACCATTCGGCGCCCATCCGAGAGACCATCATGAGCCGCCCGACCATTACCCCGTTGAGCATTGCCCTCGCCGCGCAGATCAGCGGGATCGACATCAGTCATCCGCTGAGCCTGGAAGACCGGGATTTCATCGAGCAGGCGCTGCTGGAACATCAGGTGCTGTTTTTCCGCGACCAGCCGATCGAACCGCCGCAACAGGCACGTTTCGCTGCGTATTTCGGTGACCTGCACATTCATCCGATCTATCCCAACGTACCGGAGCAGCCCGAAGTGCTGGTGCTCGACACCGCCGTCACCGACGTTCGCGATAATGCCGTATGGCACACTGACGTGACCTTCCTGCCGACTCCTGCCATGGGCGCCGTGCTCAGCGCCAAGCTGCTGCCGGCGTTTGGCGGCGACACGTTGTGGGCCAGTGGCATCGCTGCCTACGAAGCCTTGTCGGCGCCATTGAAAAGCCTGCTGGAAGGCCTGACGGCGACTCACGACTTCACCCGTTCGTTTCCGCTGGAGCGCTTTGGCAACTCCGCCGAGGACTTGGCGCGCTGGGAAGAAGCACGACGGAAAAATCCACCGTTGTCCCATCCAGTGATTCGTACACATCCGGTGAGCGGTCGTCGCTCGCTGTTCGTCAACGAAGGCTTTACCACTCGCATCAACGAGCTGTCGGAAAGCGAAAGCGAGGCGATCCTGAAACTGCTGTTTGCCCACGCCACGCGCCCGGAATTCACCGTTCGCTGGCGCTGGCAGGCCAATGACGTGGCGTTCTGGGACAACCGCGTGACCCAGCATTTCGCCGTGGACGACTACCGCCCAGCCCGACGCGTCATGCATCGGGCGACGGTGTTGGGGGATGTGCCGTTTTTCAGGTGAGTGCCTTGCCCGAATGGTTTTCCGGGGTAACGCATATCCCCGTGGCGAGGGAGCTTGCTCCCGCTCGACTGCGCAGCAGTCGCAAAACCTGTCCCACTGCTTTTCCTGATACGCAGTGTTTGAATGGGTTTGGGGCCGCTTCGCGGCCCAGCGGGAGCAAGCTCCCTCGCCACAGGGGTGTTCGGTATTACTCAGCCGTCGAAGGCTTCTCCCACAGGTTGATCCCGCCCTCCTGGGCAAAGCGGTCGATCTCGGCCAGTTCTTCGGCGCTGAAATCGAGATTGCGCAGGGCGCCGACGTTCTCGACGATCTGCTCCGGCCGGCTCGCGCCGATCAGGGCGGAGGTGACCCGTGGATCGCGCAACGTCCAGGCCAGGGCCATTTGAGCCAGGCTCTGGCCGCGACGCTGGGCGATTTCGTTGAGCGCACGGACGTGGGCGATGTTTTCCTCCGACAGATGCGACGCTTGCAACGAGCCGCCCCCCGGGCGATTCACCCGCGCATCGGCGGGAATGCCCTTGAGGTATTTGTCGGTCAGCAAGCCCTGGGCCAGCGGCGTGAAGGCGATGACGCCCGTGCCGAGTTCCTCGGTGGCGTCCAGCAGGTCTTTTTCCACCCAGCGATTGAGCAGGTTGTAGGCCGGCTGGTGGATCAGCAGTGGGACTTTCCATTCCTTGAGCAGCGCGGCCATTTCCCGGGTCTTCACGCCCGAATACGAAGAGATGCCGATGTACAAGGCCTTGCCCTGCTGCACGGCCGTCGCCAGCGCGCTGGCCGTTTCCTCCAGTGGCGTGTCGGGGTCGAAACGGTGGGAATAGAAAATGTCCACGTAATCCAACCCCAGGCGCTGCAGGCTCTGGTCGAGACTGGCGAGTACGTATTTGCGTGAACCGCCACCCTGGCCATACGGGCCGGGCCACATGTCCCAGCCAGCCTTGCTGGAGATGATCAGTTCATCGCGGTACTGCTTGAAGTCTTCACGCAACAGCCGGCCGAAATTGATTTCGGCGCTGCCGTAGGGCGGGCCGTAGTTGTTGGCGAGGTCGAAGTGATTGATGCCCAGGTCAAACGCCGTGCGCAACAAGGCTCGCTGGGTATCGATCGGCGTGCTGTCGCCGAAGTTGTGCCACAAGCCGAGTGACAGGGCTGGCAGCACCAGCCCGCTGCGACCGACGCGGCGATAGGGAATGGACTCGTAGCGGTTTTGCGCAGCGGTGTAGGTCATCGAAAAGGGCTCTCTGTTCGGATGGCGGGTGGCAAAAGCTAACATTTCACAGACGCATCGGTCAGGCCGAAAGTTCGCGGATCCCTGTGAGAGCGAGCTTGCTCGCGAAGGCATCTACAAACTCAACAGTTGCGCTGGCTGACCCACCGCCTTCGCGAGCAAGCCCGCTCCCACAAGGTATTAGCGGTGCCATGGAAATCGAAAACTACATCAACGCGCCTGCGCAAACACCTCCGCCACCCAGTCCACGAACACCCGTACCCGTGGCGACATGTGTCGGTTGTGCGGATAAAGCACCGACACTGGCATGGAGGGTGGCGGCGTCGCCGCGAGCACCTCCTGGATCAGGCCCTGCCGGATCGGCTCCTCCATCCGGTAATGCGGGCACTGGATCAGGCCCATGCCGGCAATGGCCGACGCGGCGTAGATTTCCGCGCCGGACACCGACAACGTCCCCCCGATCTGCACTTCCTTCAGTTCGCCGTCGACCATGAATTCGAACGGATACAGCTTGGCGGTGGTGCGCGAGACGTAATTCACTGCCTTGTGATGCCGCAAGTCATCGAGGTTTTTCGGTTCGCCGTATTGGCGCAAGTAACCAGGGCTGGCGCAGGTGACTTGCCGAAGATTGGCGACACGCCGGCCAATCAATGACGAATCCGCCAACGTACCGGAGCGCACGACGCAATCGACGCCCTCGGCAATCAGGTCGACGAAACGATCCGCCTCACTGATGAACAGTTCTATTTCCGGATAGCGGGCCATGAACTGCGGCAACGCCGGAATCACGAAATATCGCGCCTGTGTTCCGTGCAGGTCCACCCTCAGCTTGCCTTTGGGCGCAACGCCGCGAAACGCCAGTTCGGCTTCTTCCAGCTCGGCCAGCAATTGTACGCAGCGCGGGTAATAGGCTTCGCCATCGAGGGTCGGGCGCACCTTGCGCGTGCTGCGCTCGAGCAAACGCACACCCAACCAGGCCTCGAACTGATTGAGCGTATGGGTCAGCGTGGCCCGTGGCATGTTCAAGTCTTCAGCAGCCAGGGTGAAACTGCTGCGCTCGTAGATGCGGACAAACACCCGCATGGCCTTGACCTGATCCATTGAAATCCTGCGCTCCGATTGTTGGAGATTATTGAACAGTCAAGGCAACTTTCCGGCATTTATCGGCGAGAGTAAACATGTGAATCTGCCTGCAACCATCACTACATCCCAAGGGGATTCTCGCCATGACTGCTTCAAACTCCAAAGTTGCCATCGTGACCGGCGCCTCCCGTGGCATCGGCGCAGAGATTGCCAAGCAACTGGCCAGCGACGGCTTTGCCGTTGCCGTCAACTTTGCCAGCAGCGCCAACGAAGCCTCCAAGCTGGTGGTGCAGCTGCGTCAGGCCGGTCACCAGGCCATAGCGGTGAAAGCCGACGTGTCGGTTGCCGCCGACGTCAGCCGGATGTTCGATGAAGTCGAAGCACAACTGGGCAAGATCGATGTGTTGATCAACAACGCCGGCATCCTCCAGGTCATGCCCTTGGCGCAGCACAACGACGAGTTGTTCGACCGTACGTTCGCCATCAACACGCGCGGTACCTTCAACACCCTGCGCGAGGCCGCGACTCGGCTGAACGATGGCGGCCGCATCGTGAATTTTTCCAGCAGTACCGTAGGGCTGAACCTGCCTGGCTATTCGGTGTACATCGCCAGCAAAGCCGCGGTGGAGTCACTGACCCAGGTGTTCGCCAAGGAACTGCGCGGTCGCCAGATCACGGTCAACGCCGTGGCGCCGGGGCCGGTCGCCACCGAACTGTTCATGCACGGCAAAAGCGAGGAGCAGGTCCAGCACTACGCGAAGATGCCGCCCCTGGAGCGCCTCGGCCAGCCGGAAGACATCGCCAGCATCGTGTCTTTCCTGGTGAGTCCGGCTGCCGGTTGGGTCAATGGGCAGATCCTGCGGGCCAATGGTGGGCTGGTCTGAGGCTTCACTCGATCAACGCACCAGATGCAAGAACTGCATGTGCCGCTCGTACTGGTCGAGGATGTCGTTGATGACCTGCTCCTTGGAATAGCCCACCAGGTCGTAATCCTGGCTGCCTTCACTCAGGTGCACTTCGGCACGGTAGTAACGCCGGTTGTTGATTTGCTTGGAGCCCATGCCACCCCGGGCGAAGGACGGTGTGAAGTAACCGCGCATCTGCACTTGGTAGATGAACGGATGCTGCTCGCCATGGCCGATTTCCAGGCTGACACTGTCGGCCGCCGGGTCGGGTTGGGTCATTACGGTCAGGCCCTTCTCGATGAACACCGCTTTCACATCTTCGATGGCCGGGCGCACCGTGCTATCCAGAAAGCGGTACACCTCATCGCGAGAAGGAAAATGCACCGCCTGGCTCAGGCGCTGGCGCCAGCCGCCAGTGCCCCGTCGCGAAGCCGAAACGGGCGCCAACGAATGCAGTTGCGCAATCTGCTTCTGGGATTCGAGGTAGAACGCCTTGTGCAGGCCCCACATCATCAGCAAGAGAATCAGTGAAAAGGGCAAGGAGGTCAGCACCACCGCCGACTTGAGCGCATCGATACTGCCGGAAAACAGCAAGGCGCTGGTCACCAGGGCGGTCATCGCGCCCCAGAACACCCGCAGCCATTTCGGTCCGTCTTCATCCGGACTGCCGCCCTTGGCCGAAAGCGTGGACAGCACCACGGTGCCGGAGTCGGCGGAGGTGACGAAAAACACAAAGCTGATAAACACCGTGACAGCGATGACCGTCTTGCTCCACGGGTAGGTCTCCAGCAGCAAGTAAAGGCTCATCGACGGGTTATCCACCGCCGACATCCCCAAGGCGCTCATGCCATGGTTCAACACTTGGTCGAGGGCGCTGTTACCAAAGATCGACATCCACGCCAGGGTGAAACCGAGGGGAATCAACAGCACGCCAAAGACGAATTCGCGAATCGTCCGGCCACGGGAAATACGTGCGATGAACAGCCCCACGAACGGCGACCACGCAATCCACCATGCCCAATAGAACACCGTCCACCCGCCCAGCCAGTCGCTCGGTTTGTCGTAGGCGTACAGGTCAAAACTTTTCATTGGCAAGGCGCCGAGATAGTCACCGACGTTCTGGATCAACGTGTTGAGCAAATGCTGGGTCGGGCCGGCAAACAGCACAAACAACAGCAACGCGCAGGCCAGCAGCATGTTGATGTCGGACATCACCCGCACGCCTTTGTCGACCCCGGCCACCGCGACGATGATCGCCGCGCCCATCATCAGCACGATCAGGCCGACCTGGATCCATTGGGTGTGAGCGATGCCGAACAGGTAATCCAACCCGGAATTGAGGTGCAGCACACCAAACCCCATGTCCGCACCGAGGCCGAACACCGTTGCGATAATGCCGAAGCCATCCACGGCATAACCGATCGGACCGTTGATGCGCTTGCCAATCAACGGATACAACGCCGATCGCAACGCCAGCGGCAAATTGTGCCGGTAGGCGAAGTACGCCAAGGCCATGCCGACAAAGGCAAACACCCCCCAGCCGTGCAGGCCCCAGTGCAAGAAGAGGATCTGCATGGCCTGGCGCGCCGCATCGGCAGTACCGGCTTCGCCTTGGGGCGGCTGTGCCAGATGGGTCAGCGGCTCGGAAACACAAAAGAAAAACAACGTGATGCTGATCCCGGCGGCGAACAACATGCCGGCCCAGGATAAGTAGCTGAATTCGGGCTCGTCATGGTCGGCACCGAGCTTGATCTTGCCGTAGCCCGACAACGCAGTGACCACCACGAAAATCAAATACAGGGTCATCGCCAGCAAGTAGTACCAACCGACTGTATTGGCCGCCCAGTTCTGGGCCGCCAGCAGCCAGGCGCCGGCTTGCGCGGGCATGGCGATCACCACCAGGCCGAACAGCAGGATGAAAGTCGCGGCGAAGTAAAACACCGGCGGATTCATGCGGACCAAGCCGCTGGGTGAAAGGGACGAAGTACTCATCGACGAAGCACCTCGCAAAGCGAAATCGTGACGTGTGCAAACGGACTCGGCAAAGGCAAGCCTCCTGTTGTGAGCGGGCAGCAAACCAATGGTTTAACTTGAATGAACGTTCAAGTTAAACATGAATAGCTAGCTAAGGACTAATCGCAGGGCTCAACGGCACGTTTCCTACACTAGCCCATGGCTGGGTATGACGGTGCCTGGCGGGCATTCGTTCATTAACGCAGGCCCAGATTGTGGGAGCGGGGGGGGGGGGGGGGGGGGGGGGGGGGGGGGCCGCAGAGGGAGCAAACCCAAGCGGGGGGGCGGGACGACCCCCCCCCCCGGGCTTGCTCGCGAAGGCGTCGGCCTATCCGACATCATCGGTACAGACAGATCGCTTTCGCGAGCAAGCCCGCTCCCACAGGTGAAGTGCAGGGCAATCCGACAATGGCGTCGCCAGATCCGCACTCGGACAGAAACATGCCGGTTGCCCCTGAATATCCACGTGCCTATAGTCCAGGCATCGCCTACAACCAGTACGGACCCATGATCAAAGAACAGCTGTCTCGCTTTCATCGTCTTGACCTGCTCGGCCACCCGACCCCCCTGGAAAAACTCGACCGCCTCTCCGCCTGGCTAGGCCGGGACATTTACATCAAGCGCGACGACCTGACGCCACTGGCCCTGGGCGGCAACAAGCTGCGCAAGCTCGAATACCTGGCCGCCGACGCCATCGCCCAAGGCGCCGATACCCTCATCACCGCTGGGGCGATCCAGTCCAATCATGTACGCCAGACCGCAGCCCTGGCCGCGAAGCTGGGCCTGGGCTGCGTGGCGCTGCTGGAAAACCCGATTGGTACCGAGGACAGCAATTACCTGGGTAACGGCAATCGTCTGTTGCTGGAGCTTTTCGACACCAAGGTCGAGCTGGTAGACAACCTGGACAACGCCGATGACCAATTGCAGGCCCTCGCTGGCCGTCTGCGCAGCAACGGCAAAAAACCGTACCTGGTGCCGATTGGTGGTTCCAATGCCTTGGGCGCGCTGGGTTATGTACGCGCCGGCCTGGAGCTGGCCGAACAGATCAAGGACACCGGCGTCGATTTCGCCGCGGTGGTACTGGCCTCGGGCAGTGCCGGCACGCACAGCGGCCTGGCGCTGGCCTTGAGCGAAAGCCTGCCTGCGCTTCCGATCATTGGCGTAACGGTTTCGCGCAGCGAAGAGGACCAGTTTCCAAAGGTACAAGGCCTGGCCGAGCGCACCGCCGAGCTGCTTGAAGTGGCCCTCCCAGAGGCATTCAAGGTGAACCTGTGGGACGAATATTTCGCCCCTCGCTATGGCGAACCGAATGCCGGGACACTGGCAGCGGTCAAGCTGCTGGCGAGCCAGGAAGGTCTGCTGCTCGATCCCGTCTATACCGGCAAGGCCATGGCCGGCTTGCTCGATGGCATCGGCCGCGACCGTTTCGATGACGGTCCGATCATTTTCCTGCACACCGGCGGCGCGCCGGCGTTGTTCGCCTATGACGCGACGTTCTCGGCTTAGTGGAAGACTCAATGGAGGGCTTTTGTGGGAGCGAGCTTGCTCGCGATAGCGATAAATCAGCCGACAATTGTTTAACTGACACACCGCTATCGCGAGCAAGCTCGCTCCCACAGGTCTTCATTCCAAATTAGCATAGATGCTTGATTTAATATTATTTTCCAATCTATAAAACCCACCCTATAGTCTCGCCGCAAGCGCATTTGCCGCGAGACGTCCAGGCTGCTTTAAGGCAGGATGTGGCAATCTTTTCGGATCGCGGCTACGCCTTATCTCAGCCAAATAACGTCGTCATAAGAAAACACAGGGGCTTGTCATGAATTTTTCCGCATTACGTCGCAACCTGCTGGTGGGTTCGCTGGGCCTGGCATTGAGCGCTGGCCTGCTGGGGCAAGCGGTTGCCGGTGAGCAACTGCAAAAAATCAAGGACGCTGGTGAAATCAAGATCGGCCTGGAAGGCACTTATCCACCGTTCAGTTTCGTTGATGACAGCGGAAAACTGACCGGCTTCGAAGTGGAGTTCTCCGAAGCCCTGGCCAAGGAGCTGGGTGTGAAGGTCAAGCTGCAGACCACTCCATGGGCGGGCATTCTCGCGGCGCTGGAATCCAAGCGTCTGGACGCTGTAGTCAACCAAGTGACTATCTCCGAGGAACGTAAGAAGAAGTACGAATTCTCCGAGCCGTACACCATTTCCGGGATTCAAGCGCTGGTCCTGACCAAGAAGGCCGACGAGCTGAACATCAAGAAAGCCGCTGACCTGGACGGCAAGAAAGTTGGTGTGGGCCTGGGCACGAACTACGAACAATGGGTCAAGGCCGAAGTGCCGGGCGCCCAAGTCAAGACCTATGACGACGATCCGACCAAGTTCCAGGATCTGCGCGTCGGCCGTATCGACACCATCCTGATCGACCGCCTGGCCGCGCTGGAATACGCCAAGAAAGCCAAGGACACCACCGTTACCAGCGAAGCCTTCTCTCGCCAGGAGTCCGGTATCGCCCTGCGTAAAGGCGAGCCTGAGCTGCTGGCCGCCGTGAACAAGGCCATCGAAAAACTGCGCGCCGACGGCACGTTGAAAAAACTCTCGGAAAAATATTTCAGCGCTGACGTCACCCAATAATGGAAGCAGCTCTTCAACTCGCGCTGGACTCCGCGCCCTTCCTGCTCAAGGGCGCGTATTACACGGTCATCCTCAGCCTGGGCGGCATGTTCTTCGGCTTGTTGCTGGGGTTCGGCCTGGCGCTGATGCGCCTGTCGCGTTTCGCCCTGGTGAACTGGATCGCCCGCATCTACGTGTCGTTCTTTCGCGGCACGCCGTTGCTGGTGCAATTGTTCGTGATCTATTACGGGTTGCCGCAATTGGGCATCGAGCTGGACCCGCTGCCAGCGGCGCTGATCGGTTTCTCGCTGAACATGGCCGCCTATGCGTGTGAAATCCTGCGGGCCGCCATCAGTTCCATCGAGCGCGGCCAGTGGGAAGCGGCGGCGAGTATCGGCATGACCCGTGCGCAGACGCTGCGCCGGGCCATCCTGCCACAAGCCGCGCGCACCGCCCTGCCACCGTTGGGCAACAGTTTCATTTCCCTGGTGAAGGACACCGCGCTGGCGGCGACCATCCAGGTACCGGAGCTGTTCCGCCAGGCGCAGTTGATCACCGCCCGCACCTTCGAAATCTTCACCATGTATCTTGCCGCCGCGCTGATCTATTGGGTTCTTGCCACCGTGCTTTCGCACCTGCAGAACGTACTGGAAGCCCGGGTCAATCGGCACGACCAGGAGTCCTGACCCATGATTGTCGTGGAAAAACTGACAAAGCAGTTCAAGGGTCAGGTGGTGCTCAACGGCATCGACTTGAAGATCGAAGAAGGCGAAGTGGTTGCAATCATCGGCCCCAGCGGCTCGGGCAAGACCACCTTCCTGCGTTGCCTGAACTTCCTGGAAGAACCCAGCAGCGGCCGGATCAAGGTCGGCGACATCGAGATCGATGGCAGTCGCCCGTTGAACCAGCAGCAGGGCCTGGTGCGTCGCTTGCGCCAGCAGGTGGGCTTCGTGTTCCAGAACTTCAACCTGTTCCCCCATCGCACGGCATTGGAAAACGTCACCGAAGGCCCGATCGTGGTGAAAAAGACGCCGCGCGCGGAGGCCGAGACGTTGGGTCGCAAGTTATTGGCCAAGGTCGGATTGGCCGGTAAGGAAAACGCCTATCCGAGGCGCCTGTCGGGCGGTCAGCAACAGCGCGTGGCGATTGCTCGCGCACTGGCAATGGAACCGGCGGTGATCCTCTTCGACGAGCCGACCTCAGCCCTGGACCCAGAACTGGTGGGCGAAGTACTGGCGACGATTCGCGGCCTGGCCGAAGAAAAGCGCACCATGGTCATCGTGACCCATGAGATGAGCTTCGCCCGGGATGTGGCCAATCGCGTGGTGTTTTTCGACAAAGGCGTAATCGTCGAACAAGGCGAAGCCAAGGCTTTGTTCGCAAACCCTAAGGAAGAGCGCACTCGACAGTTCCTCAGCAAGTTCCTCTCTGCCGGACACGGCGCGCAATAACTTACCCCTGTCGAAACTTTCATGGAATGAAAGCTTCGACAAATCCTATAAATATCTCTGCCAACTTCCAGCCCAAGCAAACTGGGTAATCACTCATGCTCGAATGAGTCGCCAAAACCAACACGATTATCGCAAAAATAAGTTACCGCCTTGACCTGACCTGCTCCCGACCCAACCACCCGGACACCTCACAAGCCTAGGAAAAGGGCATCAAAGGCCGCGCATTAGTATCTTCGGCGCGTAGGATATTTCTGAAGACTTGCACAACTTGCTATTAAGCTCGCTGCTCTATTGACATTAAAACTACTGACCCTTTATCTAGGGGCGGACAGACCAAGCTTATCGTTCCGAAGTACCCATACAAGTTAACGACTTATTTGCCGAGCGATTGATCACGCTGAATAAGCAGGCACCCTGTTTCCACGAGAAAGGGTTCGTTTAATAAAATCAAAGGAGTAACAACATGACATGTACGTCAACTATTCCTGGACTGGCCGCGCCCACCTTGGCGAACGCACAGCGCGCCGGAATCAACATTACCAGCGCCACCCATCTGGAGATCATCATTGCCGCCTACCCGGGCATGGACGTCGGCGATGTGGTCGAACTGTATTGGGACAACTGCTATGTCGGCTCTCGCCTGCTGTCACATGAGGATACGCAGGGCAGCATCACGTTGCGGGTACCGGAGAGCTTTATCGTCAATGGGACCTCACGCATACACTATCGCGTCATGCAAATTGGCCGAGGGCCAGCGCTGTCGGCCACGCAACAGGTCCAGGTCAAGCTCGATTGCCCCGGTGGCCGACCCTCGACCTTGACCGGTGATGAGAACCAGAGCCTGGCGCCGGTGCGGATTCCTCAGACCATCCGCCGCCAGGGTGTGAACCCGAACCAGGTCAAACGTGGCGTGCCGCTGACCATCGAGCCCTACCTGAACATGGCCGCCGACGACGCGATTACCGTGCGTTGGGGCGATGTGCGCATGGACCTGCCGAGAATAACGCCTGGCGAAGTGGGCCAGCCGATCCACGTCTGGGTGCCGCCGGAAATCATCATGGAAGCAGGCGAGGACCTGCGCCTGGAAGTGACCTATTGCATCATCGACCGGGTGGGCAACAATTCCCGTTGGGCGCCACCGCGAACATTGAAGATCGGGGGCGCCCATCCCTGCCTGAAAAACCCGCCGAAAGAAGTGCAGCCCGCACAGGGAATCAAATCCAACCTATGATTATTCCTAAAAGTTAGTTCAAAAACGGTTTATGCACGTTTAGGGTATATCAACCGGACCACCGGACATTCTTGATTTTCGCTCGCCGCATTCATCGCGGTGTTTTCTTGAGATGTGAGGTGGGTATGGTACGGAACACAATCACCCCAGTGCAGAGCGCCAAGGCCCTGCACACAGCCACGGAGCGGCGGTGATGTCCGATTTGGCCCAGGCAAAGGTCCAGAGCGACCAGGACATCGCGCCGCTGTTATTGCCGGCACAGGTATTGCGCAACGATGCGGAGGCGATCGAGGCCGCTCATCAATTGGCACAGGTCGCGCGCCAGCAAGCCGCGCGTCGCGACCAGCAACGCAAGTTGCCTTGGTCGGAAATCGAGCAATTCACCCGTAGCGGCCTCGGCAGCATTGCCGTTCCCCGCGAATATGGCGGACCGCAAGTCTCCTCGGTCACCGTTGCCGAAGTGTTCGCAATCATCTCCGCAGCAGACCCGGCCCTCGGCCAGATTCCACAGAACCAGTTCGGCGTGCTCCAGTTGATTCTCGCGACGGGCACCGAGCGACAAAAGAAGATTCTCCTGCAGAGCCTGCTCGAAGGCTGGCGCATCGGTAACGCCGGACCGGAACGCGGCACCCGCAATACCTTGGAACTCAAGGCGCGGATCACGGCCGACGGCGACGGCTTTGTCATCAACGGGCAGAAGTTTTATTCCACCGGTGCGCTGTTCGCCCATTGGGTCGCCGTCAAGGCTTTGGATGACGAGGGTCGCCAGGTGTTGGCGTTCGTTCGACGCGGCACTCCCGGCCTGCGCATCGTCGATGACTGGTCGGGCTTCGGCCAGCGCACCACGGCCAGCGGCACGGTCCTGCTGAACAATGTGCGGGTCGACGCAGAGTTGGTGCTGGACAACTGGCGCATCAATGAAGTGCCAAACGTGCAGGGGGCGTTTTCGCAACTGATCCAGGCCGCGATCGACCTGGGCATCGCCCGGGGCGCCATCGATGACGCGATCGCCTTCGTTCGTGAACGCGCACGGCCCTGGATCGAGGCCAAGGTCGAGCGTGCCAGCGATGACTTGTACGTCATTGCCGACGTCGGCAGGCTGAAGATCGAACTTCACGCCGCCGAGGCGTTGCTGCGCAAGGCCGGGCAAATCCTCGATCAGGTCAACGCCGCGCCAATCACCGAACAGTCCGCCGCCCGCGCCTCGATAGCCGTCGCCGAAGCCAAGGTGCTGACCACCGAAATCGCCCTGAACGCCAGCGAAAAACTCTTCGAACTGGCCGGCAGCCGCGCCACCCTCGCCGAATTCAACCTTGATCGCCACTGGCGCAACGCGCGGGTCCACACCCTGCACGACCCGGTGCGCTGGAAATACCACGCGGTCGGCGACTACCGCCTGAACGGCACCTTGCCGGCCCGACATTCCTGGATCTGACGACCCGACCTCTGGAGCAGCACATGACGCTTTCCCAACACGTCGCGGTGATTGCCAGCGATGAACAAGCCCTGATTGTCGCCAGCGACCTGGCCGAAGACTTCAAGCGCGACAGTGCCCTGCGCGACCGCGAACGGCGCCTGCCGCACCCGGAACTCGAGGCGTTCTCGCGCTCCGGCCTATGGGGCATCAGCGTGCCCAAGGCCTATGGCGGCGCGGGTGTATCCAACGTCACGCTGGCCAAGGTCGTTGCGCTGATCTCCCAAGCCGACGGCTCGCTCGGCCAGATTCCGCAAAATCATTTCTACGCATTGGAAGTGCTGCGGGTCAACGGCAGCGAAGCCCAGAAGCAGCGGCTTTACGCCGAGGTGCTGGCCGGCCAGCGGTTCGGCAATGCCCTGGCGGAGCTCGGGACCAAGACGGCCCATGACCGCATCACCCAGCTGCGCCGTGACGGCGACGGCCATCGCATCAATGGCCGCAAGTTCTACGCCACCGGGGCGATCTATGCCCAGCGCATCCCCACCTCGGTGGTGGATGAGAACGGCGTGCAGCAGTTGGCGTTCGTCCCACGCAACAGCCAAGGCCTGACGGTGATCGACGACTGGAGCGGTTTCGGCCAGCGCACCACGGGCAGCGGCTCGGTGGTCTTCGAGGATGTCCATGTTTGTGCCGAAGACATCGTGCCCTTCCAGAGCGCCTTCGAACGCCCCACCCCGGTCGGCCCGCTGGCACAGATCCTTCACGCCGCGATCGATACCGGCATCGCCCGCGCCGCCTATGAAGACGCCTTGCATTTTGTCCGCCACAAAACCCGGCCATGGATCGACGCCACCAGTGACGTCGCGACCCAGGACCCACATACCCTCAAGAGCTTCGGCCACCTGAGCATCCGCCTGCACGCCGCCGAAGCCTTGCTGGAACGCGCCGGAGAATTCCTCGATCGCGCCCAGGCTGACACGAACGCAGAAACGGTAGCAGCGGCCTCGATTGCGGTGGCGGAAGCCCGGGCGATCAGCACGGAAATCTCCCTGGCGGCTGGCAGCACACTGTTCGAACTGGCCGGCAGCCAGGCGACCCTGGCCGAACATGGCCTCGACCGCCACTGGCGCAACGCCCGGGTGCATACGTTGCACGACCCGGTGCGCTGGAAATATCACGCGGTCGGCAATTTCTACCTCAACGATGAAAAACCGCCGCTGCGGGGGACGATCTGATGGCGGCCGGCAAGAAAAAAATCCTCCTCAACGCGTTCAACATGAACTGCATCGGGCATATCAATCATGGCCTGTGGACCCATCCACAGGACACGTCGACCCAATACAACACCCTTGAATACTGGACCGGGCTGGCCCAGTTATTGGAACGCGGGTTGTTCGATGGCTTGTTCATTGCCGATATCGTCGGGGTCTATGACGTCTACCAGCAGTCGGTGGATGTCACGCTGAAAGAGTCGATCCAACTGCCGGTCAATGACCCACTGCTGCTGGTCTCGGCGATGGCCGCCGTGACGAAACACCTCGGTTTCGGCCTCACGGCCAACCTGACCTACGAGCCGCCGTACCTGTTCGCCCGGCGCATGAGCACGCTGGATCACCTGAGTCGTGGCCGGGTCGGCTGGAACATCGTCACGGGTTACCTGGACAGCGCCGCCAAGGCGATGGGGCTCACCGCGCAAGTCGAGCATGACCGTCGCTACGACCAGGCCGATGAGTATTTGCAAGTGCTCTACAAGCTGTGGGAAGGCAGTTGGGAAGACGACGCGGTCATCAACGATCGCGAGCAGCGGATTTATGCCCAGCCAGAAAAGGTGCACAAGGTCCGGCATCAGGGCGAGTTCTATCAGGTCGAGGGCTATCACCTCTGCGAACCCTCGCCGCAGCGCACACCTGTGTTGTTCCAGGCCGGCAGCTCGGAGCGGGGCCTGCTGTTCGCCGGGCGCCACGCCGAATGCGTATTCATCAGCGGCCAGAACAAACCGGCGACCAAGGTCCAAGTGGACAAGGTCCGGGCCAGTGCCATCGAGGCCGGGCGCAACCCCGAGGACATCAAGGTGTTCATGGGCCTGAACGTGATTGTCGGCGAGACCGAAGCAGCGGCCTGGGCCAAGCATGCCGAATACCTTGGCTACGCCAGCGCCGAAGCCGGGGTGGCGCATTTCTCCGCGTCGACGGGCATCGATTTTTCCGAGTACGAATTGGACGAACCGATCCAGTACGTGAAGAGCAACGCGATCCAATCCGCCACCAAGACCCTGCAAAACAACGACTGGACCCGGCGCAAGCTGCTGGAGCAACACGCCTTGGGCGGGCGCTACATCACCGTGGTCGGCTCGCCCGAACAGGTCGCCGATGAGCTGGAGTCCTGGATCGCCGAAACCGGCCTCGATGGCTTCAACCTGACCCGCATCGTCACGCCGCAAAGCTACGTGGATTTCATCGACCTGGTGATCCCCGAGCTGCAGCGACGCGGGTCATACAAGACCGAATACGACAACGGCACCCTGCGGGAAAAGCTGTTCGACGCGGGGGCTCATTTGCCCGGACAACACACCGGCTCCACCTACAGACACTGACCCTGTGGACTAGGCCTGATGAACCTGTGGCGAGGGGATTCATCCCCGTTGGGCCGCGAAGCGGCCCCAAGATCTGATACTGCCGTGTATCAGGTTGATCGCATTGACTGTATTTGGGGCTGCCAAGCAGCCCAGCGGGGATGAATCCCCTCGCCACGAAAGCACATGACTCAATCAATGACTGGAATATCCGACATGACCAAGCACTTCCTCACCCTGCCAGTCAGAACCCTGGCCCTGGCTCTCGGCCTGTTCAGCTCGGCGCTGTTCGCCGCCGACGCCCCGCTGAAAATCGGCACCACCGCCGCCTTCGCCATTCCCTTGGAAGCAGCGGTGCAAGAAGCCGATAAACAAGGCCTGAAGGTCGAGCTGGTGGAGTTCAGCGACTGGATCGCGCCCAACGTCAGCCTCGCTTCGGGCGACATCGACGTGAATTACTTCCAGCACATCCCCTTCCTGGAAAACGCCAAGGCCGCCGCCGGTTTCGACCTGGTGCCGTTCGCCCCGGGCATCATCAACAACGTCGGCCTCTACTCGAAGCAATACAAAAGCTTCGCCGAATTACCCGAGGGCGCCAGCGTCGCCATTGCCAACGACCCGATCAACAGCGGACGCGGCTTGCAGTTGCTGGCCAAGGCCGGGCTGATCACGCTCAAGCCAGGGGTCGGCTACAAGGCCACCGAAGATGACATCGTGACCAACCCGAAAAAGCTCAAGATTCTGCAAGTCGAAGCGGTACAACTGGTGCGCGCCTATGAAGACGCCGATCTGGTGCAGGGCTATCCGGCGTACATCCGCTTGGCGAACACCTTCGATGCGACGTCCGCGTTGCTGTTCGACGGCCTGGATCACAAGGAGTACGTCATCCAGTTCGTGATCCAGCCCAAGAGCAAGGATGATCCACGGTTGATCAAGTTCGTCGATATCTACCAGCACTCGCCCGCAGTGCGCGCAGCCTTGGACAAGGCCCACGGCAAGCTCTACCAAGCCGGTTGGGAAGGCTGAACATGAGTGCCGTCAACGCTCGACTCCGTCATGACGCCCCAGCGCCCCACATCGCCGACCAGACCGAGCTGCATCCAGAATTGAACCGTGCCCACGTGCGCTTCATCGGCCTGGGCAAGACCTACGCTGGCACCCAGGGCCCGGTGGCCGCCCTGCAAGGCATCGACCTCGCGATCCAGCGCGGCGAGGTGTTCGGCATCATCGGCCGCAGCGGCGCGGGCAAATCGTCGCTGATCCGCACCATCAACCGCCTCGAACAGCCCACCAGCGGGCGCGTGCTGATCGATCAGGTAGACATTGGCGAATTCGACGAAGATCGGCTGGTGGAGTTACGCCGGCGCATCGGCATGATCTTCCAGCACTTCAACCTGATGTCGGCCAAGACGGTGTGGCAGAACGTCGAGCTGCCGCTCAAGGTGGCCGGCGTGCCCAAGGAACAACGCCAGCACAAGGTGTGCGAACTGTTGGAGCTGGTGGGTCTGCAAGGTAAGCACGGCGCCTATCCGGCGCAGCTTTCGGGTGGTCAGAAGCAGCGTGTTGGGATTGCCCGGGCGCTGGTTCATGACCCGCAGATCCTGTTATGCGACGAGGCCACCTCGGCGCTCGATCCGGAGACGACTCAGTCGATACTCGGTTTGCTGCGTGAGATCAACCAGCGCCTGGGCCTGACCATCGTGCTGATCACCCATGAGATGGCGGTCATCCGCGAAGTCTGTGACCGGGTGGTGGTGCTCGAACAAGGACGAATCGTCGAACAAGGGCCGGTCTGGGAAGTCTTCGGCAACCCGCAGCATGACGTCAGTCGCACGCTCTTGGCGCCGTTGCAGCACGCACTGCCCGAAGAGCTGCAAAGCCGCTTGCAACCTCATCCGGCGTCGGCGGACGCGGCCACGGTGCTGCGCCTGCGCTTCACCGGCATTGATAAGGATGAGCCGGACCTGGCTGCCTTGTTCAGCGCCCTGGGTGGACGGGTGCGACTGCTCCACGGTGGTATCGAACGAATTCAGGGCCATGGATTGGGGCAATTGCTGCTCGCGGTGAGCGGCTCGGCCTGGAGCGCCGAGGAGTTGCGTCAGCGCGCGGGCAATTGGGCACAACAGGTGGAGGTGCTGGGTCATGTGGTTTGATCGGTTATTGCAGGGTTTCATCGACACCTTCCTGATGGTCGGCGTGTCGTCCTTGATCGCTTTGTTGGCGGGCATTCCGTTGGCAGTGATCCTCGTCACGAGCGGCAAGGGAGGGATTTATGAAGCGCCGGCCTTGAACAGGGCTTTGGGCGCGTTCGTGAACCTGTTCCGCTCGATACCCTTCCTGATCCTGATGGTGGCACTGATTCCCTTCACCCGCCTGATCGTCGGCACAACTTATGGCGTGTGGGCCGCCGTGGTGCCGCTGGCCATCGCCGCCACGCCGTTTTTTGCGCGTATCGCCGAAGTCAGCCTGCGGGAAGTCGACCACGGCCTGATCGAAGCAGCCCAGGCGATGGGTTGCCGGCGCTGGCACATCGTTTGGCATGTGCTGCTGCCTGAAGCGCTGCCCGGCATCGTCGGCGGCTTTACCATCACGCTGGTGACGATGATCAACTCCTCCGCCATGGCTGGCGCGATCGGCGCCGGCGGCCTCGGCGATATCGCTTACCGGTATGGTTACCAGCGTTTCGACAGCCAGATCATGCTCACGGTGATCGTATTGCTGGTGGCGTTGGTGGCGGTGATTCAATTGGGCGGGGACCGGCTGGCGCGGGGTTTGAACAAGCGCTGAAGAGCGCTTCATTTGTGTGGGCGAGCTTGCGGTATAGTCGTCGAACACTCCTATCCAAAGCCAGCGACCATGAAACACAGCGCCGACGACCTGCACACCATCACCGCCACCACACTGGGGCATTACAACACCGTGGCGGAAAGCTTTCGCGAAGGTACCCGCGATCATGATGTCAGCCAGAACATCGACGCCTTGCTGCGACACATCCAGGGACAGGCACCGTTTCATATCCTGGATTTTGGCTGCGGTCCCGGGCGCGATTTGCGCACCCTCACCGGCCTGGGCCATGTCGCGGTCGGCCTCGACGGTTCCGAAGCGTTTGCGCGCATGGCCCGTCAGGACAGCGGCTGCGAGGTCTGGCAACAGGATTTCCTGCAACTGGACCTGCCGGAGGAACGCTTCGATGGGATCTTCGCCAACGCCGTGCTGTTTCACATTCCCGTGCAGGAACTGCCCCGCGTCCTCAAGCAATTGCACGCCACGCTCAAGCCCGGCGGCGTGCTGTTCAGCTCAAATCCCCGGGGCGAAAACCAGGAAGGCTGGAACGGCCAGCGCTTCGGCGCGTATCACGACCTCGACGCCTGGCGCACGCTGCTCACGGCGGCGGGTTTTGAGGAGTTGGAGCATTACTACCGGCCAGCGGGGCTGCCGCGGGAGCAGCAGCCTTGGTTGGCGAGTGTTTGGCGTAGACCTTGAATTTCCACTGTGGCGAGGGGATTTATCCCCGCTGGGGGGCGAAGCGCCCCCAATAGCCGCTGCCTCGGTGTACCTGACTGATTGTATCGCTTGCATGGGGGCGCTTCGCACCCCAACGGGGATAAATCCCCTCGCCACAACGAACAGCGCTTGAGTCCGATTCTTTATCGCCTGTCACTCTTGCTTGACCAACCACTTCTGCGTCAGCTGCTCCAAGCGCCCATCGTCCTTGATACGCCCCAAGGCATTGTCCACGCTGGCCTTGAACGCCGGGTTGCCCTTCTGGAAGGGAATCACCAGGTTCGGCGCCGGCTCCTTCTTCTCCTCGGGCTGGAAAGACTGCGCCAGGACCAGCGGACGTTGCGCCTCTTCCTTGCTCGCCAGTAATTGCGCATCCGGTTGGCTATAAGTCGCGCTGGTGTCGAAACGTTCCGCCAGTTCCGGGGTCATTGCTATGTGGTTGATGGCGACGTCGTACTTGCCGCTCTCCACACCGGACAACAGATCCGCAGCATCGGTAACGACGAAATCAGGCCGGACATCGAGTTCCGCCGCGAGCATCTCGCCCAGCTCCACTTCGAAACCGGTGAGCTTGCCCTCTTCCTTGAAATTGAACGGGGCGGTGTTGGCCTCCAGGGCGATTCGCAACTCGCCACGGTCGTTGACGTCATCGATCAGTTCCGCATGGGCCAGAGGGCTCAACAGGGGTAGCAGGCAGATCAGGCCAGGCAGGAAACGCATGGTCACTCCTAGGTTTTTATACAAGCGAGGCTCGTTTCAGGCTCGCTTTGCTATGGTTATTGCAGCCTTCGACAACGATTGGTCATGAAGTTGTCATGACCAGACGGATTTCATGGAAAAACTGGAGAAAAAAATGAAAAGCTTTATGTCACGTGCCGCGTTGACCGGTCTGTTGCTGGGAGCCTCGATGCTGGCAACAGCCGCAACCCCGGCACCCAAGGGCGCAGAAGTGTTCATCGTTTCCCCTGAAGACGGCGCCACCGTCAGCCAAGAGTTCAAGGTCAAATTCGGCGTCAAGGATATCGCCCTGGCCCCGGCGGGTGACATGACCAAAAACACCGGCCATCATCACCTGCTCATTGATGTGGACAAACTGCCCGCCGCAGGCGCGCCGATTCCGACCGACGCCAACCACATGCACTTCGGCAAGGCGCAAACCGAGGCCACCATCAAACTGGCGCCGGGCAAGCACACCTTGCAGCTCATCCTGGGCGACAGCGGCCATATGCCGTTCGATCCATCGATCGTGTCCAAGAAGATCACGGTGAATGTGAAATAACACAAAAATGCTGTCCCCCTGTGGGAGCGAGCCTGCTCGCGATAGCGGTAGTTCAGTCGATGGATCTTTTTCTGACGCACCGCGATCGCGAGCAAGCTCGCTCCCACAGGGTTTCAAGGTTGTGTCAGGCAAAAAAACGGGAGCCCCCTGCGGGGCTCCCGTTTTTTTATTGCAAGCCCAGCCTGATCAGAACAACACGCGGCAACGAATGGTGCCGTTGATGTGCTGCAGCTTCTCTTGCGCCAGGTCCGAGTACTCGGCATCGACGTCGATCACGACGTAGCCGACTTTCTCGTTGGTTTGCAGGAACTGACCGGAAATGTTGATGCCGTTTTCGGCGAAGACCTTGTTGATCTCGCTCATCACACCCGGGATGTTCTCGTGGATGTGCAGCAGGCGGTGCTTGCCAGGGTGTGCCGGCAGGGCCACTTCCGGGAAGTTCACCGACGATACCGAGGTACCGTTGTCGCTGTACTTGACCAGTTTCTCCGCCACTTCCAGGCCGATGTTGGCTTGGGCTTCAGCGGTGGAACCGCCGATGTGCGGGGTCAGGATCACGTTATCCAGGCCACGCAGCGGGCTTTCGAAGATGTCGTCGTTGGAGCGTGGCTCCACCGGGAATACGTCGATGGCGGCGCCGATCAGGTGCTTGTCCTTGATCGCTTCGGCCAGGGCATCGAGCTTGACCACGGTGCCACGAGCGGCGTTGATCAGGATCCCGCCTTTCTTGATGGCGCGAATTTCCTTCTCGCCGATCATCCACTGGGTGGCAGCGGTTTCCGGTACGTGCAGGGTCACGATGTCGGACATGCCCAGCAACTCGTGCAGATTGTTGACCTGGGTGGCGTTGCCCAGGGGCAGCTTGGTCACGGTGTCGTAGAAGAACACCTGCATGCCAAGGCCTTCAGCCAGTACCGACAATTGGGTGCCGATCGAGCCGTAACCGACGATACCCAGCTTCTTGCCGCGGATTTCGAAGGAGTTGGCCGCGCTCTTGATCCAGCCGCCACGGTGGCAGGAAGCGTTTTTCTCAGGGATGCCGCGCAGCAGCAGGATCGCTTCAGCCAGTACCAGTTCGGCAACGGAACGGGTGTTGGAATACGGCGCATTGAACACTGCGATGCCGCGCTCGCGCGCCGCGTTGAGGTCAACCTGGTTGGTGCCGATGCAGAAGCAGCCGACCGCGACCAGTTTCTTGGCGTGGTCGAAGATCTCTTCGGTCAGTTGAGTACGGGAGCGAATACCGATGAAGTGAGCATCGGCGATCTTTTCCTTGAGCTGGGCTTCCGGCAGAGAACTGGTGATGTACTCGATGCTGGTGTAGCCCGCCGACTTGAGGACGTCGACAGCCGATTGGTGGACGCCTTCGAGAAGAAGGAACTTGATCTTGCTCTTATCGAGAGAAGTCTTGCTCATCTGCGTAAACCTGTGTCCCGGAGAAAAATGGCAGGGAATCGGACAGCGTGGGCTGGCCCGACCGGCGTGACAGCCGTCGCCGCAGAACAGCCGTTGGGCACTACGCTGCGGGGTCGGTATGCTAGCATATGCCCCCCGCAAACACCCATTCCTGCGACGTGAAGCGTTCTCAGGATGACCATGAATTGTTCGAGAGTTCTGTCGATGACCAATCCTGCCGTGATAGATGAGCTGAAGACCCTGGTTGAGCCTGGCAAGGTCCTGACCGATGCCGACTCCCTGAATGCTTACGGCAAGGATTGGACCAAGCATTACGCGCCCGCCCCGACCGCCATCGTTTTCCCCAAGACCACCGAGCAAGTCCAGGCCATCGTGCGCTGGGCCAACGCGCACAAGGTCGCGCTGGTGCCATCAGGCGGGCGTACCGGGCTTTCCGCCGCCGCCGTGGCGGCAAATGGCGAAGTCGTGGTGTCATTCGACTACATGAACCAGATTCTCGACGTCAACCTGACCGACCGCACCGCCGTGTGCCAGCCGGGCGTGGTCACCGAACAATTGCAGAACAAGGCCGAAGAGCACGGCTTGTATTACCCGGTGGACTTCGCTTCCGCCGGTTCCAGCCAGATTGGCGGCAATATCGGCACGAATGCCGGCGGAATCAAGGTCATTCGCTACGGCATGACTCGTAACTGGGTGGCGGGCATGAAGGTCGTCACCGGCAAGGGTGACGTGCTGGAACTGAACAAGGACCTGATCAAGAACGCCACCGGCTACGATCTGCGGCAATTGTTCATCGGCGCCGAAGGGACCCTCGGCTTCGTGGTCGAGGCCACCATGCGCCTGGACCGCGCCCCGAAGAACCTCACCGCCATGGTGCTCGGCACGCCGGACTTCGATTCGATCATGCCGGTATTGCATGCCTTCCAAGGCAAGCTCGACTTGACCGCCTTCGAATTTTTCTCCGACAAGGCCCTGGCCAAGGTCCTCGGTCGTGGCGATGTTCCCGCGCCGTTCGAAACCGACTGCCCGTTCTACGCTCTGCTGGAATTCGAAGCCACCACCGAAGAAGTCGCCAACCATGCCCTGGAAACCTTCGAACACTGCGTCGAGCAGGGCTGGGTGCTGGACGGTGTGATGAGCCAGAGCGAAACCCAGCTGCAGAACCTGTGGAAGCTGCGCGAGTACATCTCCGAAACCATCTCGCACTGGACGCCGTACAAGAACGACATTTCGGTGACCGTTTCAAAAGTCCCAGGCTTCCTGCGGGAAATCGACGCGATCGTCGGCGAACACTATCCAGATTTCGAAATTGTCTGGTTCGGCCATATCGGCGACGGCAACCTGCACCTGAACATCCTCAAGCCGGAAAACCTGAGCAAGGATGAATTCTTCGCCAAGTGCGCGACCGTGAACAAATGGGTCTTCGAAACCGTCGAGAAATACAACGGTTCGATTTCCGCGGAACATGGCGTGGGCATGACCAAGCGCGACTACCTGACCTATAGTCGTTCGCCAGTGGAGATTGAATACATGAAAGCCGTGAAGGCGGTGTTCGACCCGAACGGCATCATGAACCCGGGCAAGATTTTCGCGGTTTGACCAATAACACCTGAAATCGAAAAGGCAGGAGTCGGTAAATGAGCTATCAGCACCAGTATGTCGACGGTACGCGCATTCATTTCCCGGTGGGAAAAGTAGTCTGCATCGGGCGTAACTACGCCGAACATGCAAAGGAATTGGATAACCCGGTGCCCACCGAACCCTTGCTGTTCATCAAGCCAGGCAGTTGCGTGGTGCCGCTGGAGGGTGGCTTCAACATCCCGGCCGACCGCGGCGCGGTGCACTACGAGGCGGAAATCGCGGTGCTGATCGGCAAGCCGTTGTCCACCCGGCCCAGCGCTGAAGAAGTGCTGGACGCCATCTCCGGCTTCGCCCCGGCCCTGGACCTGACCCTGCGGGACAAGCAGGCCGAGCTCAAGGCCAAGGGCTTGCCGTGGGAAGTCGCCAAGTCTTTCGACGGCGCGGCAGTGGTCGCCCCGTTTGTCTCGAAGGATACCTTTGCCGACCTGGCGGACATCCCGGTTCGCCTGACCATCAATGGTGAAGTGCGCCAGGACGGCAACAGCAACCTGATGCTCAACCCCATCGTGCCGATGATCCAATACATGGCCGGTTGCTTCTCGCTGCAGGCCGGCGACGTGATTCTCACCGGCACCCCGGCGGGCGTCGGGCCGCTGAATGCAGGGGACGAACTGGTCCTGGAATTGCCAGGGGCAAGCCGCTTCGAGAGCAGCGTTCGCTAACGGCCAACCTGTACCATCACTCCTGTGGGAGCGGGGGGGGGGGGGGGGGGGGGGGCGCGGGGGGGGGGGGGGGTGTGGGGGGCGGCCGCACACCCCGCGCGCGC
>NZ_JAESPG010000014.1:0-62506 GCF_016756915.1 Pseudomonas sp. HB05 | reverse complement strand
TGTGGGGGCGTGAGTGCGGGCGATAGCGGTCTATCCGACACTTTAATGTTGGCTGACACACCGCTATCGCGAGCAAGCTCGCTCCCACATGGGGATAGGTGAAGGCCTGCCCTACCATTTACCGTTTTTTTCACATGCCATCCGGATAATTCCGGGGATCGCGGCATCTGAGCCTGCCAATCCCTCGTGCGAATTTCTGGAACGCATCCCCGATGGCCAAGACCCAAACCCTGCCCACTTCCGCCCGACGCGCTCGCTTTGGCTTGCCTTGGTATGCCTGGCTGTTGCTGGGAGCCGTCGCTGCCTACGGGCTGGCATTCGCAATGCATTGGGATGACCGAGGCCTGCTTTGGGTATCCGAACGCTTCGAAAGCCCGGCCCAGCGCCAGGAAAGTGTCTGGCTCCCGGATTACCGCGCCGTGATCGACGCCAAGCCCCTGCCTGGCATGGAAAAAGACGAAGCCTCGGACGTGACCTACAACCCGCAGACCAAAACGCTGTTTGCAGTCATGGGCAAGAACCCGTTCCTGGCGGAACTGAGCCTGCAGGGCGACGTGCTGCGCAAAATGCCTTTGGTGGGCTGGAGTAATCCCGAAGGCGTGGCCTACATGGAAGACGGCCTGCTGGCCATCACGGATGAGCGAAAGCATACCCTGTCGATCGTGCAGGTCGATGCCCATACGCAAGCGCTGAATCGCAAGGACTTTCCTGAATACGATCTTGGCCCGTCCAAGAATCAGAACAAAGGGTTCGAGGCAGTCGTCTGGGATCCGCGTAACCAGCAACTGGTGCTGGGTGAAGAGCGACCACCCGCCCTGTTCACCTGGAAAAGCGATGGCAGCCAATCGCTCAAGGGCGACAAGCAGATCCATGTGAGCAACGAGCTGGATTTGCGCAACCTCTCGGCCCTGGCGATCGATCCTCGCACCGGCCATATGCTGGTATTGTCCGCCGACTCCCATCTGCTGCTGGAACTGGACGAAAAAGGTGATCAGGTCAGTTTCATGACGCTGCTGGGCGGCTTCAACGGCCTGAATGACACGATCCCGCGCGCCGAAGGTGTCACTGTCGATGAAGCAGGCAATATCTACTTGGTCAGCGAACCCAACCTGTTCTATCGTTTTGAAAAAACACGCTGATCGCGCGAACTCTGTAGGATAAATCGTCCTTCGCTGTAGGGTGTGGCACACAGCCATTAAGCTTCAGTTCAGGCAGTCGTGGTATTTCCAACCACCTGTTCTTATCCGAGCCCACACCACATGCGTCGACTCGCCCGCCCCAAGCCCCTTATTTTTGTGCTCTTGACGTTCGTGCTGGTTCTACTGATCACCGCAGGACAGTACCTGCGCCTGTTCGAGCGCGCCTGGTTCAACATCAATACCCTGTGGCATACCGGTAGCGAGCAGGCCATTGCCTTGGATAAATATCAGACCACGGTGCAAGCCCAGGTCATCGAAGGACTCGACGATGATGTGTCGGCGCTGACGTACGATCCGATCCGCAAGAGCTTGTTCACCGTGACCAATCAGAATGCCGAACTGATCGAGTTGTCGCTGGACGGCAAGGTCCTGCGGCGCATCGCCCTGATCGGCTTCGGCGACCCGGAAGCGGTGGAATTCATCAGTGAGAACATCTACGTCATCACTGATGAACGCCAGCAACGACTGATCAAGATTCATCTGGAAGAAGACACCCGGTTCCTCGACGCGGCCGACGCCGAGCAAATCACGCTTGGCGTACACATGAACGGCAACAAAGGTTTCGAAGGGTTGGCCTATGACTCGATCGGCAAGCGCCTGTTCGTTGCCAAGGAGCGCGACCCGATGCTGATTTATGAAGTACACGGTTTTCCCCACCACAACCCGGAAAAATCCTACGCAGTTCATGTGATCAACAACCCCAAGCGCGACGCCGGATTGTTTGTCCGCGATCTCTCAAGCCTGCAATACGACGAACGCAGCGGCCATTTGCTGGCCCTGTCCGATGAGTCGCGGTTGATCATCGAGCTGGATATCGACGGACGACCGCTGAGTACGCTGTCGTTGAACAAGGGTCGCCATGGACTGGAAAAAACCATACCGCAGGCCGAAGGCCTGGCCATGGACGACGATGGCAACCTGTACGTGGTGAGCGAGCCGAATCTGTTCTATGTGTTCAAGAAGCCACAGCCTTGATGCACCACAAAACCTAATGTGAGAAAACCAATGTGGGAGCGCGCTTACTCGCGATGGCAGTGTGTCAGCCAACAGCAGTGTGTCGGATAGACTGCCATCGCGAGCAAGCTCGCTCCCACAGGGTTCGGTGCTGAATCAGCCCGGCGTTTACTCAGCCCGCAGGGTCTTCACCCCTTCAGCAGTCCCCAACAACAGCACATCCGCCGGACGGGCAGCGAACAGGCCATTGGTGACCACACCGACGATGGCATTGATCTGGCTTTCCAGTTCCACGGGATTGGTGATCTGCAGGTTGTGCACATCGAGGATGATGTTGCCGTTGTCGGTCAACACGCCCTCGCGATACACCGGGTCGCCGCCCAGCTTCACCAACTGGCGCGCCACGTGGCTGCGAGCCATCGGGATGACCTCCACCGGCAGCGGGAACGCGCCGAGCACCGGCACCAGCTTGCTGGCATCGGCGATGCAGATGAACGTCTTGGCGACGGCCGCGACGATTTTCTCACGGGTCAATGCCGCGCCGCCGCCCTTGATCAAGTTCAGGTGCGCATCGCTTTCGTCGGCGCCATCGATGTAGAACTCCAGGTCGCTCACGGTGTTGAGCTCGTACACCGGGATGCCGTGGCCCTTGAGGCGTGCGGCGGTGGCTTCGGAGCTGGCGACCGCGCCATCGAACGCACCCTTGTGCTGCGCGAGCGCGTCGATGAAGCAATTGGCGGTAGAGCCGGTGCCCACCCCGACGATGCTCTTGTCATCCAGTTTCGGGAGGATGAGGTCGACAGCGGCCTGGGCCACGGCCTGTTTGAGTTGATCCTGGGTCATGCGGGCTCCGAAGGTGCCGAGAGGGAACGAAAGGCCGGCATTATAGGCGTAGAAACCGTGGCGAGGGAGCTTGCTCCCGCTTGAGTGCGAAGCGCTCATCGCTTTTTCTGGGGCCGCTGCGCGACCCAGCGGGAGCAAGCTCCCTCGCCACGGGGGCTTCTGCGCCCAAAGTGCCTTAATTCGTGTGGTCGCCCGGCCAAAAGCCGGGTTAGACTCCTTGGCCCTGCCCAACCCGCTCAGTGATGCTTCCGATGCTTGAACAGTACGTCAAAAAGATCCTCACCTCGCGCGTTTACGACGTTGCCGTGGAAACCCCGCTGCAGACCGCTCGCCAGCTCTCCGAGCGGCTGGGCAACGAGGTCTGGCTCAAGCGCGAAGACTTGCAACCGGTGTTCTCGTTCAAGATTCGCGGGGCCTACAACAAGCTGACCCAGCTCAGCGACGAAGAGCGCGCCCGCGGCGTGGTCACGGCGTCGGCGGGCAACCATGCCCAGGGCCTGGCGCTGGCCGCCAAGGTGCTGGGGGTGAAAGCCACCATCGTCATGCCCAAGACCACGCCGGAAATCAAGGTCGAAGGCGTGCGCTCCCGTGGCGGCAAAGTGGTGCTGCATGGCGACTCGTTCCCTGAAGCCCTGGCCTATTCGCTAAAGCTGGTGGACGAAAAGGGCTACGTCTACATCCACCCATACGACGATCCTCACACCATTGCCGGGCAGGGCACGGTGGCGATGGAAATCCTGCGCCAGCACCCGGGGCGCCTCGATGCGATTTTCGTCCCGGTGGGCGGTGGCGGGCTGATCGCAGGGATCGCGGCCTATGTGAAATACCTGCGTCCGGAGATCAAGATCATCGGCGTCGAGCCCGACGATTCCAACTGCCTGCAAGCGGCCATGGCCGCTGGCGAGCGCGTGGTCCTGCCCACCGTGGGCCTGTTCGCCGATGGCGTGGCCGTGGCGCAGATCGGCCAGCACACCTTTGATATCTGCAAACACTACGTGGATGAGGTCATCACCGTCAGCACTGACGAGATCTGCGCTGCGATCAAGGATATCTACGACGATACCCGCTCGATTACCGAACCTGCCGGCGCCCTGGGCGTTGCCGGGATCAAGAAATACGTCGAGACGCGCAGCATCAGCGGCCAGACCCTGGTGGCCATCGACTCCGGCGCCAACGTCAACTTCGACCGCCTGCGCCACGTGGCCGAGCGCGCCGAACTGGGTGAAGGCCGCGAAGCGATCATCGCCGTGACCATTCCCGAGAAGCCAGGCAGCTTCAAGGCTTTCTGCGAGGCCATCGGCAAACGCCAGATCACCGAATTCAACTACCGCTACAACACTGGCAGCGAAGCGCACATCTTCGTTGGCGTGCAGACGCACCCGGAAAACGACCCACGCAGCAAGCTGATCGCCAGCCTGACCGAGCAGGGCTTCCCGGTGCTGGACCTGACCGACAACGAACTGGCCAAGCTGCACATTCGCCACATGGTCGGTGGCCACGCGGCTCACGTCATTGACGAAGTGGTCCTGCGTTTCGAATTCCCGGAGCGTCCGGGGGCACTGTTCAACTTCCTCAACAAGCTGGGCGGTCGTTGGAATATCTCGATGTTCCACTACCGCAACCATGGCGCGGCGGATGGCCGTGTCGTCGCCGGGCTGCAAGTACCCCATGATGAACGCCACCTCGTGCCGGCCGCCCTGGAAGAAATCGGTTATCCGTACTGGGATGAGAGCGACAATCCGGCCTATCAGCTGTTTCTTGGTTGAGAGGCTACGCTCAAGGACATCGGCTCAAGGAAAAACCCATGGAAACTCTGCTGACCTTGAAAGTGCTGCACGTCGCAGCCACGGTCGTTCTGCTGGCTTGCGGTGTGAGCCTGGCCGTCCTGGCCTGGCGCAAGCGCAGCGAGGGGCCGACCTGCACGCTGCGGCGCCCATGGCTGTTCGCCTGGGGCGTGATGCTGCTCTGCATGCTGAGCATGCCGTTTACCGGCTGGTGGCTCGTCCATCTGGTGGGCTGGCCGCTGGGCCAAACCTGGCTGCTGGGCTCCAGCGTTATCTATACCGTGGCGGCGCTCAGCGTTTTCTGGCTGTTGGCACGGCTCAATCGTCAGCGAACGGCCAGCGGCGGTGGCGGCAAATTCACCTGGGTGCTGGCGATCATCAGTGGGATCGGTTTCCTGTCCATTGCCGCCTTGATGGGCGCCAAGCCGATCTAAGCGACAAGGATCGCCATGAAGATTTTGCTGGTGGGTGGCGGCGGCTTTATCGGCGGCAATCTGCTGCGAGCGCTGCACGGCGCCGGCCATTCGATCATCGCAACAAGCCGCCAGGCACGAGCATCGAGCTGGCCCGGAGTCGAATGGCTGGCGCTGGATCTCGGCTTGCTGGCGAGCGATCCCGGGCATTTTTCGTTCCCCGACGACGTCGACTTGCTGATCAACGCTGCCGGCCTGTTGAGCGTTGATACTCAAGCGCTGAGCCTGGTCCAGGATCACGGCGCCCGAGCGCTGTTCGACCAGGCCGCACGCCGGGGCGTACCGGTCCTGCAGATCTCCGCGCTGGGAGCGAGTGCCCAATCCGACGTGCCCTTTCTGAACAGCAAAGGCATGGCCGACGAATACTTGTCCGGCTTGAACAATGTTTCCGTTGTGCTGCGACCGTCGTTGGTGCTGGGACCGGGCGGCGCAAGCAGCGGTTGGCTGGCAGGACTTTCGCCTTGGCCGGTGATCCCCTTGCTGGATCTGAAAGCCCGTATTCAACCCGTGCACATCGATGACCTGGCCGGCGCAGTCCTCGCCCTCCTGCGGCACTGGCCAACCGAGTCGGTGGTGCTGCCATTGGTGGGGCCAGAGCCGATGACCCTGGCGCAGCTTATCGACCGTTTGCGAGCCGCCCAAGGTTGGCCGCCAGCGCGCTACCTGCGAGCGCCGACCTTGTTGACCGAAGTGGGCAGCCGGATGGGGGATCGGTTCGGCTGGCGCGCCCTGAACCGGCAAAGCGTGGCGCTGGCGCAACGGGACAACCTGGCTGACCCTGCGGTACTCGCTTCAGTCTGCGGCTATCGCGCCGCCCCGGTGCAAACCTGCCTGCATGAATGGCCGACGATCGCCCAAAGCAGCCTTCGGGCTATTCGTCCATTGATGTTCGCCGTACTGGCACTTATCTGGCTGGGAACCGCCGCGGTGTGCCTCGGCCCCGGCTACGACTGGGGCTTGCGCATCCTGGCCGAAGCCGGCGTCTACGGCACCTGGGCGAAGCTTGCGGTGGTCAGCGGCGCGCTGTGCGACGGTGCGCTGGGCGTGGGCATGTTGCTCCAGCGTTGGCGACGCCAGGCATTGCGGCTGCAGTTGGGATTGATGCTCGGCTACACGCTGTGCATCAGCTTTATCCTGCCGCACTATTGGTTCGACCCTTATGCGGCTGTCGCCAAGAACCTGGTGTTGATAGTCGCGACTTTATGGCTGCTTTGGACCGAACCCCGCCAATGAGCATTTACCTGCTACTGAAAACCCTGCACATCCTGTCTTCGACCGTCCTGTTCGGCCTGGGCGCCGGGTCTGCCTACTACGCGCTTCGGGCCTGGCGCAGCGGCAAGCTTGAAGTCATTGCCGTCACCTTCAGGCATCTGGTCTTCGCCGATTGGGCGTTCACCGCCACGACCGCCGTGTTCCAGCCACTGAGCGGCCTGGCCCTGGTGCACATCGCCGGCTGGCCATTGCAGCAGAGCTGGTTGATGTGGAGCATCGGCCTTTATTGCCTGGCGGGCGCCTGTTGGCTGCCGGTGGTCTGGTTGCAGATCCGCGTACACAAAATGGCCGAGCACGCCTTGCGGGACGGCACGCCCATGCCGATCAAAGCCGCCACTTACATGCGCTGGTGGTTTGCGCTGGGCTGGCCAGCGTTCCTGGCATTCATGGCGATTTTCTATTTGATGGTGGCCAAGCCCGCTTGAGGCCAGCCCACCTGACGATCTACGGTGGGCGCCGAAGCACTCAGTCCCGCAGGCTGATCACCGGCCAACCCCGCTTCTCGGCCTCGGCCCGCAGGTTCGGATCCGGATCCACCGCCACCGGATGCGTCACCGCTTCCAATAGCGGCAAGTCATTCATCGAGTCGCTATAGAAGTAGCTGTCCTCCAGCGAATAGCCGGTCTCCTCCAGCCAACGGTTCAGTCGGGTCACCTTACCTTCGCGGAAACACGGGATATCGGTGCTGCGTCCGCTGTAGCGCCCGTCGATCATTTCGCATTCGGTGGCGATCAGGGTCTCGACCCCCAGGCGTTCAGCAATCGGGGCGGTGACGAAGCGGTTGGTGGCGGTGATGATCACCAGTTTATCGCCAGCGTCGCGGTGCTTTTTCAACAGTTCGATGGCTTGGGGCAACACGATCGGCTCGATGCAGTCGCGCATGTAGTCAAGATGCCACTGCGCCAGTACTTCCATCTCGGTGCGGCCGAGGATTTCCAGGCAGAAGTTCAGGTATTCGGCATTGTCGAGCTTGCCGGCCAGGTAGTCCTGGTAGAACGCGTCGTTGCGCGCCTTGTATGTAACAGCGTCGAGGAACCCGCGCTCACACAGGTAATCGCCCCAGGCGTGGTCGCTGTCGCCGCCCAACAGCGTATTGTCCAAGTCGAATAAAGCCAGCCGCATTGCAGTTACTCGCTGAAAATTCTGAAGAAAGGCGTCCAGAATACGGACTTTTCACAAGAGTGCACATAAGCTAGGGACGCTCGTTGCTGCTTTCACAACCTTTGTGGAACAATGCGGCGACATGCGTTTGCGAGGTTGTTGCCGTGATCGATCCCGATGGTTTCCGTCCCAATGTGGGGATCATTCTTACGAATGATGCTGGGCAGGTGCTATGGGCACGCCGTATCAATCAAGACGCCTGGCAGTTTCCCCAGGGTGGGATCAATCCCCAGGAGACGCCGGAAGAGGCCTTGTACCGCGAGTTGAATGAAGAAGTCGGGCTGGAGCGAGAGGATGTTGAGATACTCGCCTGCACCCGAGGCTGGTTGCGCTATCGTTTGCCGCAACGCCTGGTCAGGACGCACAGCCAGCCGCTGTGCATCGGCCAGAAGCAGAAATGGTTTCTCCTGCGCCTGATCTCCAACGAGCAGCGGGTGCGGATGGATTTGACCGGTAAACCGGAGTTCGATGGCTGGCGCTGGGTCAGCTATTGGTATCCGTTGGGCCAGGTGGTGACATTCAAGCGCGAGGTGTATCGACGCGCCCTTAAAGAGCTTGCCCCGCGCCTGCTGACGCGCGACTGACGACGGAGTTCGACCCCGAGCCATGCTCAATACGCTGCGCAAGATCGTCCAGGAAGTTAACTCCGCCAAGGATCTCAAGGCGGCGTTGGGGATTATTGTGTTGCGCGTCAAAGAGGCCATGGGCAGCCAAGTCTGCTCGGTCTACCTGCTTGATCCCGAGACCAACCGTTTCGTGCTGATGGCCACCGAGGGCTTGAACAAGCGCTCCATCGGCAAGGTCAGCATGGCCCCCAATGAAGGCCTGGTCGGCCTGGTCGGCACGCGCGAAGAACCCCTGAACCTCGAAAACGCCGCGGATCACCCGCGCTACCGCTACTTTGCCGAAACGGGCGAAGAGCGCTACGCCTCGTTCCTTGGCGCACCGATCATTCACCACCGCCGCGTCGTCGGCGTGTTGGTCATCCAGCAAAAAGAGCGCCGCCAGTTCGACGAAGGTGAAGAAGCCTTCCTCGTGACCATGAGCGCGCAACTGGCCGGGGTTATCGCCCACGCCGAGGCCACTGGCTCGATCAGCGGCCTGGGTCGCCAGGGCAAGGGCATCCAGGAAGCCAAGTTCGTCGGCGTGCCGGGTTCACCGGGCGCGGCGGTGGGCACGGCGGTGGTCATGTTGCCGCCCGCCGACCTCGACGTGGTGCCGGACAAGGCCATCAGCGACATCGACGCCGAGCTGGGGTTGTTCAAGACCGCCATCGAAGGCGTGCGGGCCGACATGCGCGCCTTGTCGGCGAAGCTGGCGACGCAGTTGCGCCCGGAAGAACGGGCACTGTTCGACGTCTACCTGATGATGCTCGACGATGCCTCTCTGGGCAGCGAAGTCACCACGGTCATCAAGACCGGCCAATGGGCCCAGGGCGCGCTGCGCCAGGTGGTGACCGACCACGTCAACCGTTTCGAACTGATGGACGACGCCTACCTGCGCGAGCGCGCCTCGGACGTCAAGGACCTTGGCCGCCGACTGCTGGCCTACTTGCAGCAAGAGCGCCAGCAGACCCTGGTCTACCCCGACAACACCATCCTGGTCAGTGAAGAGCTGACCCCGGCCATGCTCGGCGAAGTCCCCGAAGGCAAGCTGGCGGGGCTGGTCTCGGTATTGGGCTCGGGCAACTCCCACGTGGCGATCCTGGCCCGGGCCATGGGCATCCCGACGGTGATGGGCCTGGTGGACCTGCCGTACTCGAAGGTCGACGGCATCCAGATGATCGTCGATGGCTACCATGGCGAGGTCTATACCAACCCCAGCGACGTGCTGCGCAAGCAGTTCGCCGATGTGGTGGAGGAAGAAAAGCAACTGTCCCTGGGCCTGGATGCGCTGCGGGACCTGCCGTGCGTGACCCTCGACGGCCACCGCATGCCGCTGTGGGTCAACACCGGCCTGCTGGCCGACGTGGCCCGGGCACAGAAGCGTGGCGCCGAAGGCGTAGGCCTTTACCGCACCGAAGTGCCATTCATGATCAACCAGCGCTTCCCCAGCGAAAAGGAACAGCTGGCGATCTACCGCGAGCAACTGGCCGCGTTCCACCCGCAACCGGTAACCATGCGCAGCCTGGACATCGGCGGCGACAAGTCCCTGTCCTATTTCCCGATCAAGGAAGACAACCCCTTCCTTGGCTGGCGCGGCATTCGCGTGACGCTCGACCATCCGGAGATCTTCCTGGTCCAGGCCCGCGCCATGCTCAAGGCCAGCGAAGGCTTGAATAACCTGCGCATCCTGTTGCCGATGATTTCCGGCACCCATGAACTGGAAGAAGCCCTGCACCTGATCCACCGGGCCTGGGGCGAAGTGCGCGATGAAGGCACCGACGTGCCGATGCCGCCAGTCGGGGTGATGATCGAAATTCCGGCAGCGGTGTACCAGACCAAGGAACTGGCGCGGCAGGTGGACTTCCTCTCGGTAGGGTCCAACGACCTGACCCAGTACTTGCTCGCCGTGGACCGCAACAATCCACGGGTGGCCGACCTCTACGATTACCTCCACCCGGCGGTGCTGCAAGCCTTGCAGACCGTGGTGCGCGACGCCCATGCCGAAGGCAAGCCGGTGAGCATCTGCGGCGAAATGGCCGGTGACCCGGCGGCGGCGGTGCTGCTCATGGCGATGGGTTTCGACAGCCTGTCGATGAACGCCACCAACCTGCCGAAAGTGAAATGGATGCTGCGCCAGATCAACCTCAGCAAGGCCCAGGAACTGCTGGCGGAGCTGATGACCATCGACAATCCGCAGGTGATTCATAGTTCCTTGCAGTTGGCGCTGAAGAACCTTGGGCTGGCGCGGATGATCAATCCGGCGTCGAGCAAGACGCTCTAAATCCTGCGGCGAGCATTTGTGGCGAGGGAGCTTGCTCCCGCTGGCGGGCGAAGCCCGCCCAAAAGCTTTGGGGCTACTTCGTAGCCCAGCGGGAGCAAGCTCCCTCGCCACGGGATATCGTCGGCATTAAACGAGCAGCTCCACCTCCCCCAAATGCCCCCCATGGGGCCCGAAACTGCGCTCGACCATCTGCCGCGTCCCATCGGCATGGACGATCAGCGCCGTACTCGCCCGCGTTCCGTAGGCCGGGCTGGCAATAAACACACTCGACAGCAGCATCTCCGTCGCCAACCCCACCCCCGTGTCCGGCAGTTCAGCCACTGGCGCAGGTTGCGGGTCGTTCAACAGCGCCAGCAAGGCCTGGGGCTGCGGATCGTCCAGCACTTCGCTCAATGCCGTTCGAGCCTTGAGCAACTTTGGCCAGGGCGTGTTCAGCCCGGCGTTGGACACGCCGTAGACCCCTTCGGCCAACTGTTGCGGCCGGGTATCGCGGGCGTTGTAGTGCCAAAGCTCCGTACCGTCGCCAAGCAGCAGGTTAAAACCACCGTACTCGCCGGCACGTGGCACCACTTCGCTTAGGTAATCAGTAATCGACAGAGTCCCGGCCAGGAACCGCGCCACCAGCTCGCCGCGGGACTTGAAGGCCGGCAACTGGCCTGGATCGCGGATGTTTGTCAGGGCCGCAAAGCGACCGTCGGCGCCCACACCCAGCCAGGTGCCGCCAGCCTCCAGGTCACGACCGGCGTGGACATGGGGCGCGTCAGGCCACTGGGCCAGGGGCAAGGTCGGCCGGGCGTAGAACTCGTCGCGGTTGGCCGCCACGATCAGCGGCTGGGCGTGGCCAGGGCGCCAGGCAAATACGATCAGGCACATCAGGTTGTCCTGTTATGGGATAAAACCGAGCAGCGCTTTTGTGGCGAGGGGATTTATCCCCGTTTGGGCTGCGCAGCGGCCCCAAGCTCCGGCAACTCGGTATATCAGTTGACCAAATTGAAGGTCCAGGGGCTACTTCGTAGCCCAGCGGGGATAAATCCCCTCGCCACAGGGACAGCGATCTTTGCCACTCTACTCATACATTGCCCCGGCATCCATCGCCTTCAGTGGAGCCAGATGCCCTCGATCCGTTACCATGCCGCTCTTATTTGCGATGGTCGAGGCGACGCTGGTGGAATTTTTGCTCTATCTGCTGCTCGGCGCCTGCGCCGGCGTGCTGGCCGGGCTGTTCGGCGTGGGGGGCGGAATGATCATCGTCCCGGTGCTGGTGTTCAGTTTCACCTTGCAGGGTTTCGATCCGCAGGTGTTGACGCACCTGGCCGTCGGTACCTCCCTGGCGTCGATCATCTTCACGTCGGTCAACGCCGTGCGCGAACATCATCGCAAAGGCGCGGTGCGCTGGCTGATCTTCGCCTGGATGACCGTCGGGATCCTGATCGGCGCCGGTTTCGGCGCGCTTACCGCCGAAGCCATTTCCGGCCCGCACCTGCAAAAAATCATCGGTGTGTTCGCCATGCTCGTCGCTGCGCAACTGGCCCTGGACTTCAAGCCCAAGGCCAGCCGCACGGTGCCGGGCAAGGTCGGGCTGACCCTGGCCGGCACGGTCGTTGGCTGGGCCTCGGCGATTTTCGGCATCGGCGGCGGTTCGCTGACCGTGCCATTCCTGACCTGGCGCAGCGTACCGATGCAACAAGCGGTGGCGACTTCCTCGGCCTGCGGGCTGCCGATCGCCCTGGTCAGTGCGCTAAGTTTCATGATTCTGGGGTGGCACGATCCGCTGTTACCGCCCCATAGTCTCGGTTTTGTGTATCTGCCTGCCCTGCTGGGGATCGCCCTGACGAGCATGGTCTTCGCCCGCGTCGGCGCGCGGCTGGCCCATCGCCTGTCACCGCGCTTGCTCAAACGGTTGTTCGCCGCTTTGCTGTTCAGCGTGGGCTTGAGTTTCCTGCTCTGACGCAATCCTGGCTTAATCCCGAGGTGGCAGCGTCGCCCGGGTATTTTTGACGTTTACGAGGAATATCAATGCTGCCTTACCCGCAGATCGATCCGGTGGCCCTGGCCATCGGCCCGCTGAAAATCCACTGGTACGGCCTGATGTACCTGATCGGCATCGGCGGTGCCTGGCTGCTGGCGTCGCGCCGGCTCAACCGCTTCGACCCGACCTGGAACAAGGAAAAGCTCTCCGACCTGGTGTTCTGGCTGTCCATGGGCGTGATCGTCGGCGGACGCCTGGGCTATGTGCTGTTCTACGACCTGAGCGCCTACCTGGCCAACCCGACGCTGATTTTCGAAGTCTGGAAGGGCGGCATGTCGTTCCACGGCGGGTTCATCGGCGTGATGCTGGCGGCGTTGTGGTTCGGCAAGCGCAACAACAAGTCGTTTTTCGAACTGATGGACTTCGTCGCGCCGATGGTGCCGATCGGCCTGGGCGCCGGGCGCATCGGCAACTTCATCAATGCCGAATTGTGGGGCAAGCCGACCGACGTGCCGTGGGCGATGATCTTCCCACCCTTCAGCGACCCGGCGCAGTTGCCGCGCCACCCGTCGCAGCTCTATCAATTCGCCCTCGAAGGCGTGGCACTCTTCCTGATTCTCTGGCTGTTCTCGCGCAAGCCGCGGCCAACCATGGCGGTGTCGGGCATGTTCGCCCTGTTCTATGGCATCTTCCGCTTCATCGTCGAATTCGTCCGCGTCCCGGATGCCCAGCTCGGCTATCTGGCGTGGAACTGGCTGACCATGGGCCAGGTGCTGTGCCTGCCGATGATCATCGGTGGCCTCGCGCTGATCTGGCTGGCCTATCGTCGCGCGCCGGCTGCCGCCGCCAAAGTTTAAATTCGAACCCCGGGGCGCTGGCCCCGGGTTCAAGGACACAGGTAACCCATGAAGCAATATCTCGATCTGGTGGCCCACGTCATCAAGAACGGCACCAAGCAAGCCAACCGCACCGGCGTGAACACCATCAGCTTCCCCGGCGCCATGCTGCGCTATGACTTGAAGGAAGGCTTTCCCGCCATCACCACCCGCAAGATGGCCTTCAAATCGGCCATCGGCGAAATGTGCGGTTTCCTGCGTGGCGTGAACAATGCCGCTGAATTTCGCGCCTTGGGCTGCAAGGTCTGGGACCAGAACGCCAACGAAAACGCCCAGTGGCTGGCCAACCCGTTCCGCCAGGGTGAAGACGACCTGGGCGAGATCTACGGCGTGCAGTGGCGCAAATGGCCGGCCTACAAGCAGATCTCCCTGAACAACCAGGCGGCCATCGAGCAGACGCTGGCCCAGGGTTACCGGCAGATCGCCGAGGGCGAAGAAAACGGCCAGGCCTACGTGGTGCTGTACAAGGCCATCGACCAGGTTCGCCAGTGCGTCGACACCATCATCAAGGACCCGGGCAGCCGGCGCATCCTGTTCCACGGCTGGAACTGCGCCCAGCTCGATGAAATGGCCCTGCCGCCGTGCCATCTGCTCTACCAGTTCCACCCGAATGTCGAGACCCGGGAAATTTCCCTGACCCTCTACATCCGCTCCAACGACCTGGGCCTGGGCACGCCGTTCAACCTCACCGAAGGCGCCGCGCTGCTGAGCCTGATCGGGCGCCTGACCGGCTACACGCCGCGCTGGTTCACCTATTTCATCGGCGACGCCCACGTCTACGAAAACCACTTGGACATGCTCAACGAACAGCTCACCCGCGAGCCGTTCCCGATGCCCAAGCTGGTGATTTCCGAGCGAGTGCCGGAGTTTGCCAAGACCGGTTTTTACCAGCCGGAGTGGCTGGAGCAAGTGGAGCCGGGCGATTTCTCCCTCGAAGGCTACCAGCACCACGCGCCGATGACCGCGCCGATGGCGGTCTGAAAGACACCGCCATCCCCCCCTGTGGGAGCGAGCTTGCTCGCGATAGGTCCAGTACATTCAACATCAATGTTGACTGATAGGTTGCTATCGCGAGCAAGCTCGCTCCCACATTGGTTCTCCTTTGTTCAAATACCAGTTCAATGCCCATGACTCCTGCCCACATGTGAATGCTCCACCTCCGGCGCCACCGCGCCGCTCACTTCCAACCGTTGCAGGATCCCGCATTGATCCAGGTCCGGCCCTTCGCCGCAGCGATGGCGCAGGTCGATCAGTTGCGCCTGCAAGGCCATCAGGCCATCGATGCGCGCCTTGACGTGGTCGATGTGCTCGTCGATCAGGGCGTTGACGCTCTCGCACTGATCCTGGGGACTGTCGCGCAAGGCCAGGAGGCTGCGGATTTCTTCGAGGGTCATGTCCAGGGTGCGGCAGTTGCGGATGAACGTCAGCCGCTCGGCGTGGGCTTGGGTATAAACGCGATAATTACCGTCGCTGCGGGCCGGTTCCGGCAGCAGGCCTTCGCGCTCGTAGTAGCGGATGGTCTCGACCTGGCAGTCGGTGATTTTCGCCAGTTCTCCGATCTTCATGGTGTGGCCTCCGAAAATAGGTGCTTGACCCTATAGTGGCTACAGGGTCTTTACTGCGCAACAGGCACTTTTTACGGACATCTTCCGATGAGCGATTCCCTTCACATCCACAAACCCGACCACGGCCACGCCCATGGGCACTCCTGCTGCGCCTCGAAAGCGGCACCGTCGGTGGTCAGCCTCGGCAAAACGCCGACGGACGGTGCGCGGCTGAGCAGTTTTCGCATCGAAGCCATGGACTGCCCCACCGAGCAGACGCTGATCCAGAACAAACTCGGCAAGCTCGAAGGCGTGCAGCAGCTGGAATTCAACCTGATCAACCGCGTGCTGGGCGTGACCCATGATTTGCCCAGCGATGCCCCCATCATCAAGGCCATCAAATCCCTCGGGATGCAGGCGGAGCCACTGGCGGCCGGCCAGGAAAAGCCGACCAATAACTTGCCTGCCCCAGCGAAGCCCTGGTGGCCACTGGCGTTGTCCGGCGTCACGGCACTGGCTGCCGAGGTGATTCACTTCACCAACGCCGCGCCGAACTGGGTGGTCGCGTTGGTTGCATTGGTCTCGATTCTTAGCGGCGGTCTCGGCACGTATAAGAAGGGTTGGATTGCCCTGAAAAACCTCAACCTGAACATCAACGCCTTGATGAGCATCGCGGTGACCGGCGCCGTGCTGATCGGCCAATGGCCGGAGGCGGCGATGGTGATGTTCCTGTTCACCGTGGCCGAACTGATCGAAGCCAAATCCCTCGATCGCGCACGCAACGCCATCAGCGGCCTGATGCAAATGGCGCCGGAACAAGCCACGGTGCAACAGGCCGATGGCACGTGGCAGGTAGAGGACGTGAAGACCATTGCCCTCGGTGCCAGGGTACGGCTTCGTCCTGGCGAACGGGTTGGGCTGGACGGTGACGTGGTCGCCGGGCGCTCGACCATTGACCAGGCGCCCATCACCGGTGAGAGCCTGCCGGTGGAAAAAACCGTGGGCGATAAAGTCTTCGCCGGCACCATCAACCAGGCCGGCGAACTGGAATACACGGTCACCGCCGCTGCCGATCAATCGACCCTGGCGCGAATCATCCACGCTGTGGAACAGGCCCAAGGTTCCAGGGCGCCTACCCAGCGCTTCGTCGATCGATTCTCGAAAGTCTACACCCCGGCGGTGTTTGCCCTGGCCCTGGCCGTGGCGATCATCCCACCGCTGTTCATGGGCGCGAGCTGGTTCGACTGGATCTATCGCGCGCTGGTCCTGCTGGTGGTCGCCTGTCCTTGCGCGCTGGTGATTTCCACCCCGGTGACCATCGTCAGCGGCCTGGCAGCAGCGGCGCGCAAAGGCATATTGGTCAAGGGTGGCGTCTATCTTGAAGGCGGCCACAAGCTCGATTACCTGGCCCTGGACAAGACCGGCACCATCACCCACGGCAAGCCGGTACAGACCGATTACGTGCTGCTGGACCCGACCACGGAAGCCACCGTCCCAGCCTTGGCCGCCAGCCTCGCGGCACGCTCGGACCACCCGGTTTCCCGGGCGATTGCCGAGGCGGCTGTGGATAAACCACTGGCGCAGCATGCTGTGGATAACTTCGCCGCGCTGGCCGGGCGCGGTGTTCGTGGCGACATCGGCGGCCAGACCTATCACTTGGGCAATCACCGCCTCGTGGAAGATCTCGGCCTGTGTTCCCCGGAACTGGAAGAGCAACTCTTCGCCCTGGAAAAGCAAGGCAAGTCCGTGGTGCTGCTGCTCGACAGCACAAAGCCCTTGGCGCTGTTTGCCGTCGCCGACACCGTGAAGGATTCCAGCCGCGAAGCCATCCGGCAATTGCACGGACTGGGTATCAAGACATTGATGCTGACGGGCGACAACGCCCACACCGCCGAGGCGATCGCCCAGCAGGTCGGCATCGATCAGGCCCGTGGCGACCTGCTGCCGGAGGACAAGCTGCACGCCATCGAAAATCTGTATGCCCAAGGCCACCGGGTCGGCATGGTCGGCGACGGCATCAACGACGCCCCGGCCCTGGCCCGCTCGGAAATCGGTTTCGCCATGGCGGCGGCCGGCACCGACACGGCCATCGAAACCGCCGACGTTGCCTTGATGGATGACGATCTGCGCAAGATTCCGGCGTTCATCCGGCTGTCGCGGCAGACCTCGAGCATTCTCAAGCAGAACATCGCCCTGGCGTTGGTTATCAAGGCGGTTTTCCTCGGCGTGACCTTCGCCGGGCTGGCGACCATGTGGATGGCGGTGTTTGCCGACATGGGGGTGAGTTTGCTGGTGGTGTTCAATGGGTTGCGGTTGTTGCGCAAGTAAAGATTGACGGTGACTGGAAGGGCCCTATCGCGAGCAAGCTCGCTCCCACAGTGGTTCTTTGTTGCTCACAGAATATGTGTTCACTAAAGATCCCTGTGGGAGCGAGCTTGCTCGCGATGGGCTGCGCAGCAGGCCTTATTGGGGCCGCTTCGCGGCCCAGCGGGAGCAAGCTCCCTCGCCACAAGGTCTGCACGCGCTTCAATCACGCTTCGGCTCGCGGATCTTGTACCAGGCCACGTACAGCGCCGGCAGGAACAGCAGCGTCAGCAACGTGGCGACAATGATCCCACCGATCATCGCATAGGCCATCGGCCCCCAGAACACTTCGCGGGCAATCGGGATCATCCCCAGGCTCGCCGCAGCCGCCGTCAGCAGGATCGGCCGGCGTCGGTGTTCGGTGGCTTCCACCACCGCGTCCCAGGGTTCGTAGCCGTCACGCTCATACTCGTCGATCTGGGTCACCAGGATCACCGAGTTACGAATGATGATGCCAATCAGCGCAAGGATGCCAAGGATCGCCACGAAGCCCATGGGCGTGCCCGTCGGCACCAGCGCCAGCACCACGCCGATCAGGCCCAACGGCGCGACGCTCGCCACCAGGAACAGCTTCTGCACGCTGTGCAGTTGGATCATCAGGAACGTCGCCATCAAGAACAGCATCAGCGGTACCACGCTGGCGATAGGTCCTTGGGCCTTGCTGCTTTCTTCCACCGTACCGCCAGTCGCGATCTTGTAGCCCACCGGCAACTTGGCGGCGAACTTGTCGATGTCCGGTTGCAACTGCCTCACCAGGTCCGTGGGCTGGATTTCATCGCGCACGGCGGCCTTGATGGTGATGGTCGGCTTGCGGTCGCGACGCCACACCAGCGGCTGCTCCAGCTCATAACGCACCGTGGCGAAGGCCAGCAGCGGAATCGACGTGCCGCCCGGGGTGACGATCTGCAGGTTCTGCAGGGTTTCCGGCGAACCACGCTCGGCGTCTTCGGCGCGCCCTACCACGTCGATCAGGTAGATATCGTCGTTGACCTGGGTCACCGGCGAGCCGCTGACGATGCTGTTCATCAGCCGGGCCACGTCGTCCGAAGAGAGCCCCAACTGCCGCGCCTTGTCCTGGGCGATGTCGATGCGCAGCACCTTGCCCGGCTCGTTCCAGTCGTAGATGATTTCGCCGATGTGCGAGTTCTTGTCCAGCTCGGTCGCCAACTCGATCGCATGCTTGCGCACCTGGTCGATGTCCTTGCCGCTGACCCGATACTGGATCGGCCGTCCCACCGGCGGGCCCATTTCCAGCGCTTGCACGTAGCTGCCGATGCCGACGAAATCTTCCCGCAGGCGTTTCTGCAAGCGCTCGGTCAGCGCCGCCCGCGACTCCAGGCCCTTGCTGACAATCACCAGTTGCGCGTAGTACGGGTTCTGCAACTGTTGGTCCAGCGGCAGATAGAAACGAATGGCGCCTTCGCCGATGTAAGTGCTCCAGCGCGCGATGTCCGGGTCATCCTTGAGGGTCGCTTCCAGGCGGTCGACCGCTTTGCGCGTCTCGTCCATCGAGGCGTTTTGCGGCAGGTTGAGGTCCACCAGGATCTCCGGGCGGTCCGAAGACGGGAAGAACTGGTTCTGCACGAAGCGCATGCAAAACACCGCCAACGCGAACAGCAGCACCGTGATCCCGATGGCCCACCAGCGATTGCGCATCGCCCACAGCAGGCCGCCATTGAACGCCCGGCCGATCCGCCCCGGCTCGGCGCTGTGGGGTTTGACGTCGGCGCTGAGGATGTGCACACCGATCACCGGCGCAAACAGCACCGCGACGATCCATGACACCAGCATCGCCACGGCAATCACCGCGAACAGGGTAAAGGTGTATTCGCCCGCCGAACTGGCGTTCAGGCCGATGGGCACGAAACCGGCCACGGTCACCAGGGTCCCGGTGAGCATGGGGAAAGCGGTCGAGGTGTAGGCGAACGTGGCGGCCTGGTCCTTGCTGTCGCCCTTTTCCAAACGGGTCACCATCATTTCCACGGTGATCATCGCGTCGTCCACCAGCAGCCCGAGGGCGATGATCAGCGCGCCGAGGGAGATCCGCTGCATGGTGATGCCGCTGTATTCCATAAACACGAATACCATCGCCAACACCAACGGAATCGAGCAGGCCACCACCAGCCCGGCCCGGATGCCGAGGCTGATGAAACTGACGACCAGCACGATGATCACCGCCTCGAACAGCGCGCTGGTGAAACCGCCGACAGCTTCCTCCACCACCTCGGCCTGGTCCGACACCGTATGCACGCCGACGCCCACCGGCAGGTCGGCGGTCAGTTCATCCATGCGCGCGTGCAGCGCCTTGCCGAATTCCTGGATGTTGCCGCCCTTCTTCATGGCGATGGCCAAGCCAATGGCCGGCGTGCCATTGAAGCGGAACATCGGTGTGGCGGGGTCGACATAACCACGGCGGATATCGGCGATGTCAGCCAGTCGATAGAAGCGATCGTTGAGTCGCAGGTTGACGTTGGCCAGGTCCTTTTCCGACTGGAACTGCCCCGACGTGCGCACGGAAATTCGCTCCGGCCCGGCGTCGATCACCCCGGCCGGGGTGACGGCGTTCTGCGATTGCAGGCTCTGCACCACCTGGCGTTGATCGATGCCCAGGGCCGCGAGTTTGCGCGTGGAGAAGTTCAGGTACAGCACTTCGTCCTGCTCGCCGACCATCTCCACCTTGCCCAGGCCAGGCACGTCGCGGATCTCGGCGCGTACTTGCTCCACGTAATCGCGCAACTGACGCATCGACAGGCCGTCGCCGGTGAAGGCGTACACCGAGCCATAGACGTCGCCGAACTCATCGTTGAATCCCGGACCTTGCAGGCCTTCGGGGAAATCGCCGCGGATGTCGTTGATCTTCTTGCGGACCTGGTACCAGATCTCCGGGATTTCCTTGGCGCCCGTGGTATCGCGCAGGTACACGAACACCGTGGACTCACCGGGCCGGGTGTAGCTCTTCACATAATCGAGGGAATCGAGCTCCTCGAGTTTTTTCTCGATGCGGTCCGTGACCTGCTTGAGCGTTTCTTCCTGGGTCGCGCCAGGCCAGCGGGTCTGGATGACCATGGTCTTGATGGTGAACGACGGATCCTCCTCGCGGCCCAGGTTCATGTAGGAGAACACGCCCATCAGCAGCGCGACGAACATCAGGTACCAGACGAATGACTGATGCCGCAGGGCCCATTCCGATAAGTTGAAAGGCCCTTTCATCGTGCGTCCTCGTCGAGTTTCACTTTTTGCCCCGGCTGGAGACTGTTCACGCCAGCGCTGACCACGCGGTCGCCGGGCTTGATGCCGTTGGCCACCAACACCGAGTCGTCCGACCGTTCGAGCACCTGTACGTCCCGGGGCGAAACCGTCTGGTCCTGCGGGTTGACCAGCCAGATTCGCGTCTTGCCATCCACTTCCTGCAGCGCACTGAGCGGCAACTCGATGCGCGGTTCGATGGCCGAGCTCAGGGTCACGCTGATGGCCGTGCCCAGGCGAAATCCTGGCGGTGTATCGGTCAGGGTCAGGCGTGCGCGTCGCGTGCGGGTGGCGCTTTGCGCCTGGGGTTCGATCTCGCGCACGATGGCCGTGGTGCGGGTCGCCGGGTCGAGTTGCGCGGCGACTTCGAACACCACGTCCTCCGGCAGGCGTTCGGCCAACCCGGCAGGCAAGTCGATCACCGCTTCCTTGATGTCCGGACGGGCCAGTGTCACCACCTGCTGGCCGGCGGTCACCACTTGCCCGGCCTCGGCAGTCCAAGCCGTGACGACGGCGTCATGATCGGTGTGCAGTTCGCTGTAGTTGAGCTGGTCACGGGCCTGCTCAACCGAGGCCCGCGCCTGCTCCAGGGATGCTGCGGTGGTTTTCAGATCGGTCTGGGCGACGTCCAGTTGCGCCTGGGCGCCAACGCCACGGTCGAACAATTGTTGCTGGCGACGGGCGTTGGCCTGGGCATTGATGTACTGCGCCTGGATTCGCGCGAGGTCGCCCTGGGCGGCGCGCAACTGGTTCTGCTGGTCGGTGGGGTCGAGGGTCGCGAGCAAGTCGCCCTTCTTCACCTCGGCACCGACATCGACGTTGCGGCTGGCAATACGGCCCGGCACCCGGAACCCCACGTTGGTTTCGTAGCGGGCCTGGATATTCCCGGCGAAGCGTCCGAGGGCCTGTTGGTCGAGGGCCCGAACCTCGATGGACAACACCGGTCGGATCGGCTCCGGCGGCGCTTCTTCTTTCGAACAGGCGGCCAGCAGCAGGCCGGCCGAAACCATCCACAGGCGCTTCATGGCTGGGCTCCTGTCGGGGCTTTGTCGTGATTGTTTTCGGCGACTTCGACGCGCACGCCAGGATGGAGCAATTGCCCGCCGGCAATGATGATCTTCTCGCCGCCCTTGAGCCCGTCACTGATGATGACCTTGCCGGTCAAATAGCGGCCGACCGTGACCGTCTGCAACTGCGCCTTGCCCTCGCCGTCCACCAACCACACGGCCGGCTCGCTGAGGTTCTTCGTCAGTGCCGACCAAGGCAATTCCACGGCGGTCTTGCCGGCGGATTTGGCCGTGGCGCTGACCACCGACCCCAGGCGCATGCCTTCAGGCAAATCATTGAGCGTGACCTTGACCTGCACGGTACCGGTCTCGGCGGACACCGCCGGGGTAATCTCGCGCACCGTGCCGGTGGTCTTGATGGCCGGGTTGTCCAGCAGGCTGATGGTGATCTGCGGGTCCGAGGGCGGTTCGCGCAGCAGTGATTCGTAGATGTTGAACACCGCGTCACGCTCGCCGTCCCGGGCCAGGCTGAAAATCGGCTCCGTGGCCTGGACCACCTGGCCGACTTCGGCCTGGCGCGCCGTGATGATGCCGGGCACCTCGGCAATGAGCGCGGTATAACTGAGCTGTTCGCGGGCGTTGGCCAATTGGGCCTGGGCCGCCGTCAACGCGCTCTGGCTACTGCGCAATTGCGCCTGGGCCGTGTCGTATTCGCTCTGGCTGGTGTAGCCCTTGGGCAAGAGTTTCTGCTGGCGAACGAAGGCCGCCGCGCTCTGCTTGACCCGCGCCTGTTCGGCGGCCACCTGGGCTTCGGCGGAATCGACGTTGGTCTGCAAGTCGCGAGGATCGAGCCGGGCCAGCACTTGCCGGGCCGAGACCCGGTCGCCGACGTCGACCTTGCGCTCGATGATCTTGCCGCCCACACGAAACGACAGATCGGTTTGCACCCGGGCCTGGACATCGCCGGTCAGCGTGACCGAGGCCGCGTACTCGCTGGGTGTGGCTTGTTGGATGAACACCCGGGGCAAGGCTTTTTCCTCGGGTTTCTTGTCACCACACCCCGTCAACAACGCACACACGCCCAAGCCAACAATCAATTTGATTCCAGGACCAGTCATGCAGACTCCTTTGCGTTGTACCGACGTACCAGTGACGATACGACTGTGAGCTTAGAACAGGGTTCACCGAATGCACGGCAATCGGGCAGACTCGTCTCAGACATCCATGCACGAAGGGAATTCGCATGCTCAAGACCCTGGCAGTGGCCAACTACCGATCCATCAATAAACTGGTCATTCCACTGGGCCGGCTGAACTTGATCACCGGCCCCAAGGGCAGTGGCAAATCCAATTTGTATCGCGCCCTTCGGCTGCTGGCGGAAACGGCACAAGGCGGTGTAGTCAATGCGCTTGCCAGGGAAGGAGGCCTGGACTCGACCTTCTGGGCCGGCCCGGAAGACATCAGCCGGCGCATGCGCAACGGCGAAGTACCTGTCCAGGCGACTGTGCGTCAGGGCACCAAGCGCCTGCGCCTGGGATTCGCCGCTGAAGACTTCAGCTATTCGATCGCCCTGGGCCTGCCGGAGCCCAGTCGCTCGGCTTTCTCCCTGGACCCGGAGATCAAGCGTGAATGCATCTGGGCCGGCCCGATGTTTCGACCGGCCAGCCTGCTGGTGGACCGCAACGGGCCGATGGTCCGGGCCCGCGAGGGGCGCTCCTGGGATGTCCTGTCCCAGCACACCCCGACCTTCGACAGCCTGTTCGACCAGGTCGGCAGCCTGCGTGCCTCGCCGGAGGTGCTGCAAATGCGCGAGTTCATCCGCCGCTGGCGCTTCTACGATCACTTTCGCAGCGACGCCGACGCCCCGGTGCGCCAACCGCAACTGGGCACCCGCACGCCGGTGTTGCACCACGATGGCCGCGACCTCGCCGCCGCGCTGCAGACGATCCTTGAGATAGGCGACTTCGAGGCGTTGCATGCCGCCATCGGCGATGCCTTCCCGGGCGCTCACCTGCAGATCGACAAGCTGCAAGGTGGACGTTTCGCCATCGCGTTCCAACAGCACGGCCTGCTGCGGCCACTGACCGCCGCAGAACTGTCGGACGGGACCTTGCGCTATCTGTTGCTGGTTGCCGCCCTGCTCACGCCGCGACCGCCGTCACTGATGGTGCTCAACGAGCCGGAAACCAGCCTGCACCCGGACCTGTTGCCGGCCCTGGCACGCTTGATCATCCGAGCCTCGGCCAGTTGCCAGGTCTGGGTCGTGTCCCACGCCACGCGCCTGATTGCCACGCTGGAACAGGACGAGGACTGCAATTGCATCGTGCTGGAAAAGGACTTTGGGCAGACCGGGATTGCCGGGCAGCGCGCGTTGGATGAGCCAGCGTGGCATTGGCCGGACTAGCTCCCTCGCCACAGGTGATCACTTCCAAAGTACTTTGTTTGAGCATAAAAAAACGCCGACGCTGTATCAGCCGTCGGCGTTTGAAACCGTGAAGGGTTTTATCGGGAGAATCAGAACGCCGGCAGTACCGCGCCACTGTATTTCTTCTCGATGAACGCTTTCACTTCCGGGCTGGTCAGGGCCTTGGCCAGTTTCTGGATGGCCGGGCTGTCCTTGTTGTCCGGACGGGCCACCAGGAAGTTCACGTAAGGCGAATCCGCACCCTCGATTACCAGTGCATCCTTGGCCGGATTCAGACCTGCTTCCAAGGCATAGTTGGTGTTGATCATGTCCAGGTCAACCTGGTCTAGCACGCGCGGCAACATGGCCGATTCAAGTTCCTTGAACTTGAAGTTCTTCGGGTTCTTGGCGATGTCTTTCGGCGTAGCCAGGGCGTTTTTCGGATCCTTGAGCTCAATCAGGCCAGCCTTCTGCAGCAGGATCAGGGCGCGGCCGCTGTTGCTGCCTTCGTTAGGGATGGCGATGGTTGCGCCGTCCTTCAGCTCAGCCAGGCTCTTGACCTTTTTCGAGTAGCCGCCAAACGGTTCGACGTGCACGCCGATGACTGTCACCAGGTTAGTACCTTTGCCTTCGTTGAAGCTCTTGAGGTAAGGCAGGGTCTGGAAGTAGTTGGCGTCCAGGCGCTTTTGGTCAACTTGTACGTTGGGCTGAACGTAGTCGGTGAACACCTTGATCTGCAAATCCACGCCTTCTTTGGCGAGGGCTGGCTTGATCAGCTCGAGGATTTCGGCGTGGGGTACCGGGGTGGCAGCAACGACCAGTTTCTCCGCGGCCTGGGCCAGGCCCGAGGTCAGGGCTGCCGCCAATGCGGTGAACAACAGAACCTTTTTCATGCAGTGTCCTTATCGAAAATCACTGTCGTCATCGACGACGGCCAAAGTGAGGTGCCAGCGAAGTGCTATCGCTGACGTGATGCGGAAGATACCGATATTTTTTATGCCTTAACAATATCTTTTATTCAAGTTCATATTCATTTTACTCATATAGGAAAAACGCCGCTCTTGTGGCGAGGGAGCTTGCTCCCGCTCGGTTGCGCAGCGACCGCAAAAAATCTTGGGTCCGCTGCGCGGCCCAGCGGGAGCAAGCTCCCTCACCACAGTTGAGCGGGTCCCGAGCTATAGTGTTTGGCCCCATTGATCGAGCAGCGCCTTGAGCGATTTACGCTCGGCTTCCGAACCCCGAGCGATGACCTGCGCCACCTGCCGCTCAATCGATTCCAGCGTCGATGGCTGGGAAGGCAGGTTCAGGTGCTGCGGCAAAATCTCATCACCGGCACTCACCAACAACGCAAAATGAATGACGTTTTCCAACTCACGGGTATTGCCCTGCCAATTGTGCTGTTCCAGCGCATACTGCGCCGCTTCGCTGATCAACGGCACGGTGAACCCAAGGCGCTGGCCGTAGATGCCCAGAAAATATTCGGCCAGGGACAAAATGTCGCCCACCCTCTCGCGCAAGGCCGGTAACTCGAGTTGGCCCTCGCTCAGGTAGTGATAGAGCCGATCGTGGAATTTCCCGGCCGCCACCGCTTGCGCCAGGTCGATGCTGGTTGCCGCGACCAAGCGTACATCCACCGGGTTGGGCTGATGCGCGCCAACACGGGTGACTTCGTGGTTCTCCAGCGCCGCCAGTAACTTGACCTGGATCGGCAGCGGCAGGTCGCCGATTTCATCCAAATAAAGCGTGCCGCCATTGGCCGAGCCAAACCACCCCGCCCGGCTGCTGGCCGAACCGCTATGGCTGCCGGCGGCATAGCCGAACAATTCGGCATCGGCGTAGGTCGGGCTGATGGCGCCGCAATTGACCGAGACGAACAACCCGCCGCGATTACTCTCGCGATGGATATGCCGGGCCAGAAGTTCCTTGCCGGTGCCGGTTTCACCGCGAATCAACACCGAGACCGAGCGTGGCGCCAGTTGCTCCAGTTCCTCGCGCAGTTGCCGCGAACGCGGATCGACGAACACCAGCGCCTTGGCGCGTATGCTCAGGGGGCTTTTTTCCGCATCGGGAAAGGTCAGCAAGGGCTGACCAAAGGTTTCATGCAAACTCATGGCAGGCTCCCGCCCCAGGCCGCCGGGAGACGGAGGGCGTTAAAAATTCAGGCGCGGCGCAGGGCGTGATGCTCCATGCGGTTTTGCAGGCGATAGAGATAAGCGAAACCCTGTTCCCAACGCTGGTGGCCGGACTTCACATTGATGTGCCCCGCCCCTGACAGAATCCCGGCCTCGGCGCCCCAGTTGCGGGCCAACTCCAAGGCGCGTGGGGCACTGACCGCCGCATCGTTGTCGGAGCTGACCACTTGGCTGGGAAACGGCAGCAACGTGGTCGGGATCGGTGCGAAATTGCGCAACGCCGGAGCGCAGGCCGGCCGCTCCACATCCGCCGGCGCGACCAACAAAGCACCGCGAACCTGTCGCAGCAATTGCACCGGCGCGGTAGCGGCCCAATGGGCCACCGTGATGCAGCCCAGGCTGTGGGCGATGAGGATCACCGGTGTGCTATCAGCAGCGACAGCTTCTGCCAACGCGGCCACCCAATCCTCTCGCCGGGGCGTCAACCAATCGGCCTGTTCGACCCGGGTGCTGTTGGGCAAGCTGTTCTGCCAGTGGGTTTGCCAATGATTTTCCGGCGATCCTTGCCAGCCCGGCACAATCAGGTAGCGAATCGATTCGTTGCGCATGGGTTGCTCTCCTGCGTGTCTGTTCCCGGAGGAGTATAAGGAGGAGAGTTATATTATTTAAGGAATAAGAAGCTATTTATTAATAGCACAAAAGAATATGAAGAGCTGTGGGAGCGGGCTTGCTTGCGAATCCGGTCAGTCAGTTAACGGGTGCGTTGGCTGATACAACCCATTCGCGAGCAAGCCCGCTCCCACAGGTCATGCATTCGCTTCAATCGCTACGGCCCTTGCGCAGCAGCACGTCGAGCTGATCCACCACCACTGCCCAGTCGGCATCTTCAAGAATTTCGTCGCGCAGCAATTGCCGTTGGCCCTCGCTCCAGAAGAAGGCGTCGGCCAGATGCAGATCCGGTTTGAGCGGCGAATGGCTGGCGATGAACTGGTCAATGCTGACGGCGTCGTCGGGCAGGCCGAGCTGTTTGAACAAGGCGGGAAGGGTATGGACCGGGGTTTCCATGGGGGCTCCTGAGCAGGGTCGGATGGCTGGGACGCTTCCCTCGAAGTCTAGTCCTTTGGCGTGGACACCGAGCCCTTTGTCTTGGCTTCGACCATTCTCAGCGACTCCAGCGATTGGTAAGGCGCTTGTGCCCAACGTTCTACCCGATCGCGCAACAGGGGCGACGCCTCCCGGCGCTTGTCCTCGCTGTCGCCAGCAAATACCTGCGCCGGCTGCTTGGCATGCTGCCCCACCGCCGATAAGGCTTGCCTGCGTTGTTCGGTGTCCAATCGGAAAAAACCGGCTAGCCGGCCTGCCATCGCCTCGGGTAATTCGTCGTAATTGACCGCCGTTCCGGCAAACGCCCGGCAGTGCTCCAGTCCCACCTGCAACAGCCGTCCCAATCGCCGCGCAACATAATCCTCCTGGCCATCAAACGGAGTTCCGTCGTCCAGCACGCTTGCCCCGATCAACCCCGGCACCATGTGCATGCCGGGACGGCGGATATGGGAAACCGCGATTTCCAGGGGGGCGCGGTACAGGAACAGCCAAGGCGTATCGGGAAAACACTCGTGCAGCAACGCCAGCTCACCGATGTTCCAGGCGTCGAGCTTGATGACCAACCGCTGTTCCACGCCTCGGCGGCGCTGCCCGTAGGCGGACATCAAGCCCTTGAGCGCCACGCACCGTTCGGCGGTCGGCAGGTCACTGCGCAGCAGTGCGTCCAGGGGCGGCGGCTCGGAGATAACGATGTGGTCGTCCAACTGGGCAAGCATCTGGCTGATCAATGTCGAGCCGCATCGGGAAGCATGGAAAATGAACGCACCGGGCTCGAGTCCCGGGCGCTGACGTTGCCACTGACCGAGAGCGTCCAGCGGCGTCTGGCGGCGGAAGGCTTGGTTGAACGGCAAGCGCAGGGCTTGCTCGACGGCATCGCTGAAGAATGGCTGTGACAGTCGTTGGTCACCGAACCAGCACCAATCGACCCGCCACTGCCCCACCTCTTGCCATAGGCGGATCGGCAACCAGCCCTCCAGGTTCAGGTCTTCCACTGGTCGCTCCATTGTCGGCGACCGGTGCGCATGGCGGTGCGCAGTTCTTCCCGGGTGAAATGAAACCCCTGCTCCGCCCCCAACACCAGGGCCGACTCAATGAACGCGTCCAGGTCCTGCAGGCCTTGCAACGTCCGGGCAAGGTGGGGATCAGCCTCCACGCGCCGCTGAAAGCAGTCCAAGTCACTTTGCTTGATGCCGGCGATGGGCGTGGAGGTCAGCCCGTCGACAATCTGCTGTTCCAACCACGGTCCGGGACGGCAATCGAGAACCAAGTGAACCCGCACCCGGTCACTTCGATTAGCCACGCGATGCGGGCGCGCCAGGTCAAGGAACCAGCACTCACCCGCTTTCATCGGAATGATCTGCCCGTCCAGCCAGAAATCCACGTCAGGCGGACTAAGCAGCGGAACGTGCAGGCGCAAGTCAGCATCAGGCCCGCCCAGGTCATAGTCGCGATGTTCGTGGATGCGTCCGCCAGGGCCCAACCGTAGCAGTCGAGCCGAGACAATTTCCAAGGGCCAATCGCGCAACGCCTGTCGCCAGCGCTCATCCTCCAGCCAGGGCGCACGAGGCAACGGCCTGCCGCGTCCGGGCGACAGTTCGGTCAAGGCATCGGCCGCCGAAATCAGCGCCACGCCACTCCAATTACCGCTGTGATAGGCAGTATTGAAGTGGCCTTGCCAACGATCTTCTTCGACGGCGGCCAACGCCTGCAACAGCAGCGGCAGGTGTACCGTGACGGGCAGCCGGGAAAACGCCGCAAGCGTCATCCCAGCACTCCGTTATTGCGCCACCGGCGGCGTTGCCACCGCGATGTCCCCTTGGGCCCAGGCCGCTTCGCGGTTAGCCAGCGCAGTGGCAATCGACTGCACCTCGGTCGATTGCACTTCGTTTGGCAGCGGGTCGAGGCCGGCGCTGGCGAAGATCTGCCCATAGGCGTTGCGCAGGTCGGCGTAGGCCAGGTCACGGCGCAGGTCGGCCTGCAAGGTGTTCAACTCGCCCTGGATCAGGTCCAATTCCCCGATGCCTGCGGCCTGATGACGGCTGCGCAGTTGGCCGACAATCTGTCCGTCGATGTCCGACAGTTGCTGGCTGGTCTTGAACTGGCGCAGCGCTTCACGGTAGTTCGCGTTGGCGACGTACAGCTGCGCCAGCACGGCGATTGACATGGCCTGGCGCCGCGCCGCCGCGACTTCTTCGCCGGCCTTGGCCACGTCGATCGCCGCCGGAGCAGAGATGACATTGAAGAGGTTCCAGGTGACTTTCACGCCGTAGTCGGCCCAGCCCTGTTCGACCAGGAACGAGTTGCTGTCGTAATGCCCGCCGGCCGAGAACTCCAGCCCAGGCAGCAGGCGCAGCATGGCCTTGCGGGTTTCGGCGGCGGTGATGCGGGTCTGGTAATCCTGCTCGCGCAGTTCCGGCCGGCTGGCCAGGGCTTCCTGTTCGAGGCGAGCCAGGTCGACCTTGAGTTCCGGGATGGCGTATTCGTCCTGGGTGGCCAGGGTCAGCTCGGTGCCCAGCGGCAGGTTGATCAGGGTCGCCAGTTCGGTCTTGGCCAGGGACAAGGCCCGGCGCTGTTCTTCCAGCTGGCGGGTGGCCTGGATCAGCGAACGCTGGTACCCCAGGGCCTGCACGGGGTCACCGATGCGCTGCTCGCTCATGCTCTGGCTGTTGCCACGTGCCGTCTCGACCCGCGCCATCAGGCTGTCGATCTGCTTGAGCAGACGCTCGGCGGCCATGGCTCGCCAGTAGGCCGAACGCACGTCCTGGACGATCGTGTTGATCACCTTGCGCCGGCGCTCCTGCACGATCAGCCGCTGGTCACCGGCCTGCTTGGCGCTGATGTAACTGACGCCGAAATCGAGGACATTCCAGACCATGGTCAGGTCCGCCACCTCACGGTCACGATCTTGAGAAGTGGACGGCTCCAGTGACTGCGTGCCGGTTTCCACGCTCTGGCTGCTGGAGGCGTTGACGTTATTGCGCCCCACATAACCGGCATCCAGGGCCATGCGCGGCAGCATGTCGAAACTGGCCAGGTCGAGTTGGCGCTTGGCCAAGGCCTCTTCCATGATTTTCAAGCGGCCTTCAAGGTTGTACTTCACCGCGCGGGCCATCGCCTGGTGCAAGGTCAGTGGCCCACTGAGGGGCTCCTGGTCCTTGTACATATTCTGCAGGTCGGTGCGGGCGCGCTGTTCGCTGACGCTGCGATCGATCGGCTCGCTGGTGACCGCACAACCGCTGACCACCAACGCCAGCAGACTCATACCGAATAACTTCTGACTTCTATTCATCCCTGGATTGCCCCTGGCTGCCGTATTTTCTTATGGGAATTTCTCAGGCCTGCACTTGGCGGGTACCGGCCTGTTTCAGGGCCATTGCCAGGCTGTCCACCTGACGTTGCTCTGTGTCTTTGAGTTGCTGCAATTGCTGGCCCAAGGTCGGTGCGCCGAATACCCCGCGCACGCCCTGGGACGCATCGCCCCCCTTGATCGACTGGTTGTCGAACGCATCCAGCGATTCGCCATCGGAACTGGCGTCCTGGTTGAACAGGCTGGAAATCGTGCTGCTGCCGAACACCCCGCCATCGCCACCACCAAAGCCCAGGAACCCCTGGCCCGAACCATCCCCGGCGGCGTCGCTGCTGAACACCTGGGCGATATAGCTGGGCGCCAGCTCGCCCCGGTTGATGAAGATGCTGCCGATAGGATCGAGACCGCCGACATCGCGCTGCTCGAACAGCGGCGGGAAGCCCAGCGGCGAGCCCAGGTTGCCAGTCGGCGGCGTGAAGACGATCGGCTGCAACGGCACCTCGGACGGCGGGATGACCGTTACTGGGTCCGATGTCAGGAAGTCCGGTGGTGGCTTCACATCGTTGGGCACCACGGTGTCGATCGCGTAGTTGTTGGACACCGCCACGCTTGATCCAGCATTGCCCGACAGGTCGCTGACGTTACCGGTGTCCAGGGCAATGAAATTGCTTGGATCGGTGAGGTTCACCGTGGGCGTGAAGGTCGCCGTCCAGGTCTTGCCGCCGTCGCTGCTGGTCAGGTTGCTCAGTTCGCCGTTGGTGACGCTCAGGTCCGAGAGGTCGAAGTCCGTCACCGCCTCGCTGAAGGTGAAGGTCACCTGGGTCGTCTGGCCCACGCCCAGGTTCGGGTTGGCGACTACGATGGTCGCGGTCGGCCGGGTCGCATCGAGGGCATAGTTGGCGGAGATGGCGATGCCCACGCCGGCGTTGCCGGCACTGTCCTGTACGTTGCTGGCGTCGAGCAGGATCAGGTTGGTGGCGTCGTTGACACCCACCGTTGGCGTCAGGGTCGCTGTCCAGGTCAGGCCGCCATCGCTGCTGGCGAGGTTGGACAGCACGCCGTTGGCGACACTGAGGTCCGATAGGTCGAAACCGGACACCGCCTCGGTGAAGCTGATGGTCACGGTGGTGGTCTGGCCGATGCCCAGCGAGGTATCGGCCACCACGATGGTTGCGCCCGGACGCACGGTGTCGATCGCGTAGTTGTTGGAGTTGACCACGCCGACACCGCTGTTGCCCGAAACGTTAGTGACGCCACTGGTGTCCAGGCTGATCATGTTGCTGGTGTCGGTGATATTGCTCGCCGGCGTGAACGTTGCCGTCCAGGTGACGCCGCCGTCGGTGGACGACACATTGCTCAGCGTTCCGTTGCTGACGGTCAGGTCGTTGTTGTCGAAGCCGCTGACCGCTTCGGAGAAGGTGATCGTCACCTGCGACGTTTCGCCCACGCTCAGCGCTGTGTCGGCGACGACGACAGTGGCGGTCGGCACGCGAGTCTCGACGGCGTAGTTGGCCGAATCGGTGGTGCCGGTTCCGGTGTTGCCCGCCGCATCGCTCACCCCGGTGTTGTCGAGAATGATCAGGTTGGTGGTGTCGCTCACGCCCAGGGACGGGGTAAACGTGGCGGTCCAGGTCAGGCCGCCATCACTGCTGCTCACGGCGCTCAAGGTGCCGTTGGCAACACTCAGGTCATCGTTGCTGAAACCGCTCACCGCCTCGCTGAAGGTGATGGTCACTTGCGCCGTTTCGCCCGGTCTCAGTGATGAATCACTGAGCACGATGGTGGCAGTCGGACGCTGGGTATCGAGGGCGTAATTGTTGGAATCGGTTGTGCCGACGTTGCCGTTGCCCGCCAGATCGATGATGCCGCCGCTGTTGAGCGAAATCACATTGCTGCTGTCGTTGACGCCGTTGGTGGGCGTGAAGGTCGCGGTCCAGGTGATCCCGCCGTCGCTGCTGCTCAGCCCGGAGATCGTTCCGTTGGCGACGGTCAGGTCGCCGGCAGTGAACGCTGTCACGGCCTCGCTGAACGTGATGGTTACCAGGGAGGTTTCGCCGGCCGCGATGGCGGTGTCGGCCACGACAATGGTCGCGGTCGGACGCACCGTATCCACCACATAATTATTGGAGTCGGTGGTGCCGACACCGGCGTTGCCCGCGCCGTTGATCAGGCCGGTATTGTCCAGGGTGATCACGTTGCTGGTATCGGAAATGCTCACGCTCGGCGTGAAGGTGGCGGTCCAGGTGACGCCGCCGTCGGTACTGCTCATGGTGCCCAAGGTACCGTTGCTGACGGTCAGGTCCGAATTGTCGAAGCCACTGACCGCCGAGTTGAACGTCACGGTCACGATCGTCGTTTCGCCAATGCCCAAGGTGCTGTCGGCGACCACGATGGTCGCCGTCGGCACGTTGGTGTCGACCTGGTAGTTGTTGGAGTTGGTGGTCCCGGTACCGGTATTGCCCGCCCCGTCAGTGATGCCGGTGTTATTCAAGGTAATGACGTTGGACGTATCGCTGACGCCGAGGGCCGGGGTGAAGGTGGCGGTCCAGGTAATGCCGCCATCGCTGGAGCTGACCGCACTCAACGTGCCGTTGGCCACGCTCAGGTCCGAATTGTCGAAACCGCTGACCGCTTCGGAGAAGGTGATGGTCACCAGGGAGGTTTCGCCCACGCTCAACGCGGTGTCGGCGATCACGATGGTCGCAGTTGGACGTTGGGTGTCGACGGCATAATTGTTGGAGTCGGTGGTGCCACTGCCGGTGTTGCCCGCGCCATCCACCACGCCGGTGTTGTTGAGGGTGATCAGGTTCGTGGTGTCGGTGACGCCTGCCGACGGAGTGAACGTCGCGGTGTAGGTGATGTTGTCGCTGGTGCTCAGGCCGCTCAGGCTGCCGTTGGTGACGCTCAGGTCCGCCAGGGTGAAACCGGTTACCGCCTCGTTGAAGGTAATCGTCACCACTGAGGTTTCGCCGGCGCCGACAGCCGTGTCGGCGACAACGATGGTTGCAGTCGGGCGCGCGGTGTCGATGGCGTAGTTGTTGGAGTCGGTGGTGCCGCTGCCCGCATTGCCCACCGCGTCGGTCACGCCGGTATTATCCAGGGTGATGAGGTTGCTGGTGTCGCTGATGCTGGCGCTTGGCGTCAGCGTCCCGGTCCAGGTGATGCCGCCGTCGCCGCTGCTCAGGCCGGTGACCGTACCGTTGGCGACCGTCAGGTCAGCGGTGGTAAAGCCTGTTACCGCTTCGTTGAAAGTGATGGTCACCAGAGAGGTTTCGCCGACGCTCAGCGAGGTATCGCTCACGACAATACTGGCCGTGGGACGCTGGGTATCGACGGCGTAGTTGTTGGAGCTGGTGGTACCGCTGCCGGCATTGCCCGCTGCGTCCGCCACGCCGGTATTGGCCAGGATGATCAGGTTGGTGGCGTCGCTGATGCTGGCACTCGGGGTGAGCGTTGCGGTCCAGGTGATGCCGCCGTCGCTGCTGCTCAGCCCGCTCAAGCTGCCGTTGGCGACGGTCATGTCGGCCAGGGTGAAGCCCGTGACGGGCTCGCTGAAGGTAATTGTGACCAGGGACGTTTCACCGACGCTCAGCGCCGTATCGGCCACCACGATGGAGGCAGTCGGACGCTGGGTGTCGATGGCGTAGTTGTTCGAGTCGGTGGTGCCGCTGCCGGCGTTGCCGGCCAGGTCGGCAATGCCGGTGTTGTCCAAAGTGATGAGGTTGCTGGTGTCGCTGGTGCTGGCGCTCGGGGTCAGCGTCGCGGTCCACGTGATGCCGCCGTCACTGGTGCTCAGCCCGGTCACGCTGCCATTGGCAACGGTCAGGTCCGCCGCGGTGAACCCACTCACGGCCTCGCTGAAGGTGATGGTCACCACCGAGGTTTCGCCCGCGCTCAACGCCGTATCGGCGACCACGATGGTGGCGGTCGGACGTTGCGTGTCGATGGCGTAGTTGTTGGAGTTGGTCGTCCCCACGCCGGCGTTGCCATTGAGGTCCGCCACGCCCGTGTTATTCAGCACAATGAGATTGGAGGTGTCGGTGACAGTCGCATCCGGTGTCAGGGTGGCGGTCCAGGTGATACCACCATCGCTGGTGCTCAGGCCGCTGAGCGTACCGTTGGCCACCGTCATGTCGGCCGTGGTGAAGCCGGAGACGGCCTCGGAGAAAGTGATGGTCACCGTCGAGGTCTCGCCAATCCTGAGGGCCGTGTCGCTCACCACGATGGACGCCGTCGGCGCCACGGTGTCGTTGACGATGTAGTTGTTCGAGTCAGTGGTGCCCACCCCGGCATTACCGGCCAAGTCAGCCACACCGGTGTTGTTCAGGGTGATGATATTGGTGGTGTCGGCGATGTCGCTGGCCGCGGTCAACGTACCGGTCCAGGTGATGCCACCGTTGCTGGTGGTCAAGGTGCCAACGGTGCCGTTCTGCACCGTCAGGTCCGCCGCGGTGAGGCCGGTCACGGCTTCGGAGAAGGTGATGGTCACCGTCGACGTACCACCGGAGTTCAGGTTGGTGTTGGCCACCACGACGGTCGCGGTGGGCGGCGTCTCGTCCGGCACATAGTTGGTATTGATGGTGCCGCCATCGCCGTAGACGTTGGCCACTGACGCCGGTGAAACCCCTGCGGTACCTGCACTTGTCCCGCCTACGCCACTGCCGCCGACGTTGCCAGCCAGGGCGGCGAAGTTGGCGGCGGTGATCAGGATCGAACCTTTGTTCCAGATCGCGCCGACACCGACGCCGCCCGCACCGCCCGCCTGGAGATAGCTACCGCCCGCCCCGCCGCCACCACCGCCACCGCCGGCACCGACGTTGTTGGAGATGACCGAATTGCCGATGATCCGCAGGGTCGCGCCGGTGTCGTTATAGATACCACCGACCGCACCGCCGCCGTCGCCGCCGAAGTTGTCATACCCGTCACCACCGCCGCCACCGCCGATGGACAAGCCACCGCTGCTGGCCGTACCGCCGGCCGAACCGGTGCTGTAGCCCGGATAGGCCGCACCGCCCGCGCCACCCGTGGTGGAACCGCCACGCCCGCCAATGTTGAAGAAGCCGCCGCCCGCGCCGCCCTGCCCGGCCGAGCCATTGGAACCCGTGGAGTTGAGCGTGTCGCCGCCCTTGCCGCCGATACCGCTACCGACCGCACCACCGCCACCGCCACCGCCACCGGCGTATTGCGGCGTCACACCGCCGCCGCCACCGCCGCCTGAAGCGGCGTTCGCGGTGACCGTAACGTTGCGCAGGGTCAAGGTGCCGGCGTTATAGATGCCGCCGCCCTGGGACACCAGCGCGTCGTCGCCGCCGTTACCACCGTTGCCTGCCACCATGCCCCGGGTGATCACCAGACCATCGAGGGTGGCCGTGGTGCCGGACGTCACTTGCATGATCTGGGTGCGGTTCTGGCCGTCGAGGGTCACGTCGGCGACGTTGTCATTGTTCAGGTCACCGTCGATGGTGACGTTCCTGTTGACCACCAGCACCTGGGTCAGGGCGACGGTCATGCTGGTGTTGAACGTGACGATGTCACCGTTCTGCGCGGACAACAGGGCTGCACGCAGGGAACCCACGCCGCTGTTGAGGTTGTTGGTGGCGGTCCAGGTGGCCAGGCCCCACTGGTAGTCGCTCATGGCATTCGCCGACAGCACGTTGGCGCTTTCGATGCTGCCGGTCGCGATTTCCAGGTTCCAATCGCCGCCCAGGCCGGTGCGGTCGTCGGAAGCGGCCACGTCCCGGCCGGTGAGCTGCGCCAGCGAGTTGACCAGGCTCATGCCGCGGTCGCCTTCGGCCGTATAGCAGCCATAGATCAGGATGTCGCCGCCAGCGTTCATGTCCTGGCCGATCTGCGCCAGCACTTCGCTGCGGGCCTGGACGTTATCCGCCGACAGGTAGCTGTTGCCCAGCCACAAATCACCGGCGTTGCCGTGGGCGATGATCTGCACCGAGCTGACGCCCTGGTGGGTGTCCAGGTAATCGGCGATCTGCTGCAAGCCGTCCTTGGTGCCATCGAGCTGCACCACCTCGGTACCCGGCGCCACGCCTTGCAACAACTGGGCAGAGTCCTTCACGCGGGAGTCGACGAACACCACGGACTTGCCCGGGACGGCCGCCTCGGTGGCATCGGTCTGGCCCTGGGGCGCATGGGTGTCGGAAGGCTGGTCCGCCGTTGGCGTCTTCGCCGCGTCGGCGGTCGGGTGCGCGTCCGGCTGCGCGGCATCGGCCACGGTCGCGGCCACCGCGCCGTCGAAGAGCATTCGCGGCTCCAGCGACATGATCATTGGCGATGCCAGGGCCTGTGCGCCCTCGGTTACCCGCGATTTGCCTTTGCTCCACCACATGACGATCACCCGGACTCGAACTTTCTTAAACGCAAATGATAAAAACCGCGATCAACTGATCGCGGCGTCGGCTTTCATGCGAATGACATTGGCGGCACTGGCCGTGCCATCGCGCCAGAACGACAATTCGGCATATTTATCGAACAGATCCGGCGGCAGCAGCGTCCGTCGGGCTTGCGGTGCAACCTTGGGCTTGACCTTGTGCAGACCGGCAACACCCAAGGCCTGATCGAAGGCCGGGGCGTCGTAGGTCAAGTGATTGAAGTCGTGCTCGAACCACGGCTCGCCGATGAACTCGTAGACCAGCCGCATGACGCGTTCAGGCGCCTGGCTCAACAGGTCGTAATCGACGATCAGCAGCGATTCGGCGTTTTCACCGTAATAGGCTTCTTTCAGCGCAGTCCAGGCGAACCCCACCAGGCGGTTGCGCTGGGCCAGGGTTTCGCAGCGGCTGTAGACGGTGTTGCGCTCGTCATCGTCGTTGAACAGCTTGGTGTTTTCGAAGGGGTTGGCGCGGTAGAGCCGCTCCAGGCTGTCGAGGATCCAGGCGACGTTGCGCACGCAGGCGATGGTCTTGGCTTGGGGAAACAGGTCCTGCAGGGCAGGCAGGCGCGCACACCATTGGCGGTTGGTGTCGAAGATGACCGGTTTATCGGACTTGTCGGCGTAGTAGGAATCGAAGAGGCCGCGCAACAGGCGCCGCCGTAGATCGGTGTCGATCACCGAACCGAACTCGCTACCGGCACTGCATTGCTGCAAGACGCTGCTGAACAGCGTACCGACGGGACTGGTCATGCCGGCGTGGAAGCGCGGGTTCTGCAACAGAATGGCAGAAAGCAGGGTCGAGCCTGAGCGCGGTAGACCGGAGATAAAGTGAAACTGCGGCAATCCATTCACCTTGATTGTAGTCCTTTGTAGCCGAAGCGTAGCCGAGGAAAAAAACTTCGCCTAGTGGTGTTTTGATATCAAACACATCAAAACCTGTAAAAAAGATGGACGGTATCGGGGCGCCCGAGACCTGAATCGATTAAGCCCGCCGAGCCGGTTTTTTCATTCGATCCGTCCGGCAAAATCAGGCATCCCCGTCTACGCTCAGCCGTGCGTGACCAGGCCAGGGGATGAAGGAGTCGGGCTGATCGCACTCTTGTCCTTCACGTGCCAGGCATTGCAAGACCCATAACCCGAGGGACGAGGAATCTATGGAAGTATTCATCGGCACTATCCAGTCATTCGCCTTTAACTTTGCACCCAGGGACTGGGCCCTGTGCAACGGGCAAACACTCGCCCTTTCCCAGTATCAGACCCTGTTCGCGCTGATCGGCGTAACGTACGGCGGCAACGGCCAGACCACCTTCATGCTGCCCAATCTGCAGGGGCGCCTGCCATTGGGCCAAGGCAACGGGCTGGGCCTGACTCCGCGGGTAATCGGCGAAATTTCCGGTACGGAAAACGTCAGCGCAACGCTGAACAACCTGCCCAACCACACCCATGCACTCACCGGCATTACCGCCGCCACCACGCTGCAACTGGCGAACCCGGCCAGCAACCCGGTGAACACGCCGACGGCCACCAACTCATTCATCGGCACCTCGGGCACCGGGCCCGGTTCGGCGGCGATATATTCCGATCAAGTGGGTGCTTCGCCGGTGCCATTGCAAGGCGTGACCACGGTGGTCAGTGGCACGGTCGCCCCTACTGGCGGCAGCACGCCGATGGCAATCATGAACCCGTACCTGGCAATCAACTTCAGCATCGCGCTGCAAGGCTATTTCCCATCCCGCAACTGACCACCCGCCGGAAGGCCTCGGTCTTCCGGCTTTTGGGAGCATCGATATGCTGCAACACGTTCATAGTCGCCATTTCCAACCACTGCTCGGCCAGACCAGCCACCTGACCTTGCCCGACGGCAGTTGCCTGCCCGTACGGATCGAAACCCTGGAAGAAGCACCCCGGGCGAAAATGCCCAGCAACGAACGCATGCCGTTCAGCGTCGAATTCAACAGCCTGGAAAGCACCGACTTCGTCGATGGGCTCTGCGCGCTGGAAGTACCGGAATTGGGCAGGCTCGAAGGGGTGTTCGTATCACGGGTACCGCCGATGGGACGGGATCCGGGGGTGGGGTATTTTTATATTGCGTTTAATTGATGGGATTTTGCTTAGTTTGTGGGAGCGTCTTTGCTCGCGATGGCACCCGTCCAGACCATCATGCTGCTCGCCCAAGCTACTTAAATTTCATCAGCAAATACACAACTATCGCCCAGACTAAGGAAGCGTACACGATCGCCAAAAAAACAGTCAAAAGGCGTTTCAGACGCGGTGGGAAATTTTCAATATCGGTTGGATCTACATTACCGCTCAGTATATTTGCCCTTGGAAACACTACCATTCCGGCGATTTTCACGATCAGTATGATCCCCCCGACCCAGCCTCGCCTCCGCCATGCGGGGCCCCAAAGATGGATGTAGCGGCTGTTATTCAGGGCCTGCATCATGGCGTTCAAATGTCGGCGGCTCAGATAGAGGCAGAATAAAAAGCTCGAAAAGCCCAGCAGGGTGGGGCCGGCCATAAACCAAAAAGCCAGCCAAGACTTCCAGAACTCCTCCGGTATCATTGCAAAATTTCCTCGTACAGTACTTCCCCAATCCCCTCGCCCCCCATAGCACCCAGCGTCGTACCTCCCCACGCACCAGCCGCCACCACCGCGCCGACGCAGAGAACACCTCCAATGCCGGTAGTGACTCCTAGCAGTAAGCAAACAGAACCACTCGCAGCAGAAGCACCGACCCCTCCAATCCAGCCACCAACTGCTGACCCGACAAATTTCCCTCCCTCAGTAAACCTGACCCGCTCACAAGCCTCCTCTGAACCCCCGTTGCACACAGCCTGAACCGCCAGCACAGAAGACACCCCACCAATCCCAATACCAACATACCCACCCATCTGCATATATTTCGCAGCACGACTGGTCGCCTCCACATGCGTGGCATACCCCGGTATCTGCCCCGGCGCGCCAGCCTTGTTCCAATGATGAACCAGGCTGCGGCTCGAAATGCCAAGGGCGGTTTTCAACTTGGGATGGTCTCCCAGCGTCGTATGGCCGCGCAGGCGGGTGGAATTCAGCAAGTGAGCGTCCAACTGGGCGAGCAGGAGTTTGCGTTCGGTAAAGAATTGCGCTGATTTGAGATGCCCATGCTGGCGATAGCTGTCCTGGTGCAAGCGCTCCATGGCTTGCAGGGTGTCGCGCAGGCTCGCCAGGTGTTTTTCCATCACCACGGCGCTCACGCCCAGCCAGGTCGAGGTCTGGCCGGTGAAGCTGGCGATCTCGGCCGCGTGGCGGTGCATGAAGTCAGCTTGTTCGGCCGTCAGGTCTTCGAGTGCGGCATTGACTGTTTCCGCCGCCGCCATCACCTGCGCTTCTTCGCGAGTGCATTGCAGGTTGTTCGGGTCGCTCAACACGATCATCGAACCGGCTTTGACCACATCGCGGCGAGGGTTCAGCGCTCGGAATTTGCGCATCACCTGCGGGTCGGGCGCGGGGAATAGCGTGGCTTCCAAGGCTTCACGGCTCACGCTTTTAGGGACGACATAGAAACCTGGCTCCTGAGGTTCCAGGTGGGTGGATGCTCCGAACGGCAGCTGGCTTGAGGGGGCGAAGCTCGAATGACGCGGTGCAGCCGAGGCATAGGTCGCGGATTGTGGAGCCGGTTGAGCGGCGCGGCTGGCTCGCGGGGGAGGGTTTTCGTTCCTATAGCTGGCCGTGAATACGGAGGGGAGCAGTCGCGCGTTACAGGGGCAGCCACTTTGGCTGTCCAGCGTACCTGCCATGAGCCGGCCATTGCTGGTCATGTGGGTTACACCGCCGATGATCCGATACGTTTTGCCATTCTTGCCGCACGTAACCCGGTCACCTTCACAGGCATGAAGGAGGCCGTCCAGACTGAAGCTGGCATCCCCATCCAGCACCTTCCCACCACAGGTGGTTTCGTCACCGAGTCCAATGTAATAACCCCGGCTCATTGGATGACATCCTTCATCTCATCCGATCGTAGGTTGGCACCCTGTACCTGTTCAATCGCGGGCAGGAAGTCATCCGCCATCGGCACGCCTTCACGGGCAATGAGCAACAGTGCGCCTTGTGGCGTATTGATGATTTCATCGCCATTGCTCAGAACGCTACCTACCAGCGCAACATGGCTGTTGCCCTCGCCTGCGCCAGTGACGATCCGTGCAGTGCTCCCATCGGCATACACAACCTGGTCACCCTTGCACGCTGCGCGGGCCTGGCGTCCGTCCGCCAAAGGCAATTCCAGCGGTGCCGTACCTTGCTGGATTACCCCACCGTCGCGGGTCTGGCTGCCTTCGGTGGCGACTCGGTAAATGGCGATCGGTGGATGAGCCTGGGCGTACGCCTGTTGTTGGTTAACGCTCGCCAGCGCATGCTCGTCGAAACCGGCAAGTTGATGATCAGTAAAAGGTGAGTCGTCCAGACGACGGAGATATTCAGCGGATGCTTCGTTGGTATAGGCGAGTTGCAAGGATGCATGCATTTTTAAGGCTCCTACTCACGGGAAGTTGTCCGCTTGCCCCCTGCCAAGCCGAACGAATTTCAGAGCCATGAATAAGACGTTGTGTTGCGGGAAAGCTGCAATCCCGGGGGGTATGGATTTAGAACGAATAGGAAACGTCCTAGGCAAAAAACCGATTCTTCCTACGCTTCGGAGCGCTCCATCGCGGGTTGGCTCGGAAAGCGGGGGTTCAGCGGCGCGGGTGTCATGGGTACACCGCCTTCGCGAGCAGGCTCGCTCCCACGGGGGTTCTTTAGCGTCTGTAAGATCGGGTCAATTGCCTTTCGGATACCAGACCAACCGCTCCGCCGCGGGGTTGCGCTCTTGCACTTCGAAGCCCAGCGCCAGGTAGTGTCGGCGGGCGTGGGGGTTGCTGGCCCAGACCACCGTCGCCACCGGGCAGCGGATCTGTTGTGCGGCTTTCTGTACGCCTTGCAACACTGCCCGGCCATACCCTTGCCCACGGGCCTGGGGGACGAAAGCCAGGTAGAGGACGCGGATTTCGTTAGGGCCGAAATCGGTGCTCAAGGCGCCGATGGCGGTGCCGAGCTTTTCCACGACGTAATGCATGGCGTTGGGGAAGTTGTCCCCCAGGCCCTGCTCTTGGATCTCGAACTGCTGGGCGATCACTTGCTGCACCTGCTCGGGATCGCCGTCGATCCATTGCAAGTCCGGCCGCGCCGCTTGGTACAGGCCCTGCAGGAACGGACCATCGCTGACCCGCGATGGACGCACCACCAATCCTTCTGCCGCCACTGAGTCCATGCTCGCTCCCTGGATTTAGAACCCGCTTTCCCTGACGCCCAACGCCGCCAACCGACGCCAGGCCGCGCCCAATACCGACTCGCCCTTGCCCTGCAGCACCGCCACGCCACGCAGCGGCTGTACGGGGGCGGATGTGTCGTCCACCGCACTGAGCCGCACACCGTATTGCGCCTGCACCGGCTCGGCCCGTTGCTGCGAATCGCGGCGCACCGCGATCGGCCCGTGGTGGTCAGAGGTCAACGCCTGTTGCTCGACCCAGGCCACGCCGTTGGTGTCGATTTCGTTCAGTTGGATGGCAATCGAGGCGTGCATCGGATCGTCCGCAATAAACCGTCCGGTGGCACCAAGCGCGACCCGCCAGAGTTCGGCTTCGGTGAGGTAGCCGCGCAAGCGGGAGTCGGCTTGCACCACCCGCGCCAGCGGCTGCGTGGGCGATAACCAGCGCCCCACGGTCAGGTCCGCCAGCAGATCGCGCACCTGTCCGGCGTGGGGCGCACGCAACAGCAGGCGTTCACGCTGGGCAACCAGCCCTCGATAGTCGGCCACGGCTTCGGCCAGTTGCTGTTCGACAATGCCGGCATCGGCGGCGGTTTCACTGCGGCCGGCCTGACGGCGCATCTGCAGTTGCTGGATCTCGATTTCCCGACGGACGATCGCCAGGCGCGACGCCATGTCCGGCGATTCCAACTCGATCAATACGTCGCCCTGGGCCACGACCTGGCCGTCACGGACATTCACCTGCTTGACCCGCGCCGCCACTGGCGCATGCAAGGCGCTGGCGCGACCGGCCTCAAGCATCGCCGGCACTTCCACGGCACTGCGCCACGGCAACAGCAAGGCAAGTAGAACGACCAGCAGCACCAGACAGGTCAGCAACACGCGGGGGCCATGGGCCTGCTCGCGGCGGCTCCACCATTGCCGTCCTTCATTCACGATGGGCATAAAAATGAACCAGATCAATTCCACCAACATCAAGAAGATGCCCAGCACCTTGAAGAACAGGTGATAGACCGCCAGGGCAATACCGAAGAACAACGCCGCACGCCACAGCCAGGAACCATAGCCCCACACCAGCAAGCGCCGGCGCATTTTCGGTGACCAGGGTTCCGGGGCAGCAGCGCCATAACCGAACAAGGCTTCGCGCAAGCGCCAGCGACACAGGGCAAACGCACGGCCCTGGAGATTGTCCACAGCCCACAAATCGCTGAGCAGGAAGTAGCCGTCGAAGCGCATGAAAGGGTTCAGGTTGATGATCAGCGTGGTGATCCACGTGGCGCTGGCCAACATGAACGCTGCCGTGCGCGCCGGGCCGTCGGGCAACAGTGACCAGGCCAGCAATGCGATGCAGGCCAAGAGCAACTCCGCCAGTACGCCGCCCGCACCAATCAGCAATCGGGCCCGACGATCATTGACCCGCCAGGCGTCGCTAACATCGGTATAGAACATCGGCAGCAGCACCATGAACGCCACGCCCATGCTTTGCACGCGGCAGCCGGCACGCTTGGCCATGAACGCATGGCCGAATTCGTGACACAGCTTGGCAAAGAACAAGGCCACCCCGAACGCCAGCGCACCGCCGAGGCTGAACAGGTGGGGAAACGTCGCCAGGAACCGCTGCCAGTCCCTGGACACCAGGAAAATGCCCAGGCCCAGGGTCAGCGGTATTCCATAGCGCAGGATGCCGGGGCCGAACCGCGCGAGAAATGGCCAGGCACGATTGAGGAACGCATCCGGACGCCATAGCGGTATGCGGAAAAACAGGTATTGATGCAGCAGGATTTGCCACAGGCTCTGACGCTGGGAAGCGGTCTTGTATTGATAGCTGTCGCGTTGCTGCGGGTCCATCGCGCTGATCAGGTCATGGCCGCGCAAAAAGCCCAGCAATTGCTCCAGCGATTCGCCATTGAGCGGCAGGCCCGGTTCGCGGTTCGCCGCTCGCAATACCTGCTCCGGATCACCCAGGGACCAGTGCCGCAACATGCGCATCGCCGCCGCGCCCAGCTTGAAATAGCGTCCGCGTACCGGATCGGCCAGGGTCCATTGCGGCGAGCCGTCGGGGTCGGGGGCGGCGGCAGACAATTGCAGGTCCGACCGCAGGCTCGGCAGGTCCACGCTACAGGCCTACGCTCTGGCGCAGACCCGCAAGCGGCCGGCGCAACAGATACAACGCCAACGGCGCGCGATCACCGAAGATTTTCGCCGTGCCCCGCAGGCCGATGCGCGGCGCCGTGGCATCGAAACGCGCGTCCAATCGATAGGCCAACTGCCCGGCGGCGGTGGGCTGCGCTTCGTAGGCCGAACGCTCAAGCCGGGCCAGGTGTCGCTGCAACGGATCGCTGTCGAGAAACAATGCCACTTGCGCGCCTGGCTCCAACGCAATCGCGTCGCCCACAGCCAGCTCGATGCGCAACTCGGCCTGGTTCGGATCGGCGATTTCCATCAGCCGCTCGCCGGTCTGCACAGGTTTTCCGAGCCAGCGCTCGGCATCGGCGAATACGGCAATGCCGTCACGTTCGGCGCGAACTTCGCTGCGCTTGAGCAGCTCGATGGCATAGTTGCGCTCGGCACGTTTCTGTTCGACGCGAGCCGCCAGCAGGTCGATCTTCGAGCTGGATTCAGCATCGGCAAACGAGCGCTGGGAATTGGCCTTGAGTTCCGCCTCGGCCACACCCAATGCCCGCTCGGCGACATCGGCCTGGGCCTTGAGGGTGGTGCTTTCGAAACGCAGCAACAGGTCTCCGTTCTTCACCGCCTGGTTGGGCTTGACCAGGAATTCGGCAATCACGCCATCCAACGGCGCCGCCACCACCTGCCCGCCCAGCGGTACCACTTCGGCCGGGGCCAATACGGATTGGCGCACCGGGATCAGCAACCCCAGCAGCAACACCGCCACCAGTGCGACCTGGCGCTTGCGCGTCCAACGCAGGCGCCACGGCTTGCGCGGTTGCAGCGCCAGCCACGCATGACTGTAGGTGTCGCCGAGTTGCGACAGCAGCACTTGCTCCGGCGGCGTCCATGGCAGGTCGCGGGCGAACCACAAGCCGCCAAACACTTGGCCTTGATGATCGATCAAGGGCAGCCAGAACACTTGCCCGGCCGACAGGCTTCGCCAATCCGCCTGGACCGGCTCACTCACCTCGCCAGGGGCAATGACCCGCGCCTTGTCCAGCGATCCCTTCTTGAACAACTGCGCGACGGCTTGCTCGACAAATGCCACAAACGGCGCGTTCGGCTCGATGGCGCTGACGCCGGTCACGGCCTGCACTTTACCTGCGATCAACAACGCGGCATGACGAAAGCCAAACAGCGCCTGGCCGTCGTTGACCAGGCTGTAGCGCAACTGCTCGGGCGTGCGCGCAGCCCTGGTCTGGCGCTCCAGATCGAGGAAGCGGGCGAACACCTGCTCGGCGCTGCCCGTCACTGGCGCGTTCACTTCGACTCCGAGAAACGCGCCGTACCGCTCATGCCAGACAACAGACCGCTGGCATCCGGCACGCTCGCCACCAGCAGCAGCGTCTGGCTGCCCTCGTCGATGCGTGCGCCCAGGCGCTTGACCGTCGCTTGCAACGGCTTGCCGGTTTCATCGGGAACGAAGCTGAACGACTGGCCGGGCTTGAGCTTGCCCATCCAGCGCGAAGGAACCAACAGATGGATTTCCAGCGTGCGATTGTCCACGACGTCCAACAATGGCGCACCGGCCGCGACGCTTTCATAACGCTGGACCTTGCGCGCCACCACCTGCCCGTCAAACGGTGCGATGACGCTGCAGCGCTTGACCTGCACTTGATAAACCTGGGATTGCGCCTGCGCCTCGCTGAGACGGGCCTCGGCCCGCGACACCTCGAAACGTCCGACGGATTTCAGCGCCGCGAGCTGCCGATTGTGGGCCAGCTCTTCACCGGCGCCACGGCTGGCCGCCTGGGCCGCATTGAGCTGGGCCTGATAGGCCGAACAGTCGAAACGCGCCAGGGTGTCGCCCTTCTTGAACGACTCGCCCTCACTGAACGGCAACTCGACAATCCGCCCGGCCAACTCACTGGCCAGCACCGCCTGATCCCGCGCCCGAAGTACCCCTCGCGCCTCGTTGCCCGACGCACTGGCCGAAACGTTGCTCTCCAGCAACGGATCGTCGGACGCCGGCGTCTGCGCCTGCACCCCGCACGCTATAAAGGTCAATCCCACAACCCAACTGCATAAACGTCGCATGACCGTTACTCCCTGACGGATGGTCGGAGTCTACGACAGCGGTGGGGGGCGTCAAGGGGAGTAGTTGAGTGAAAAGAGAATACGCCCGGGGACATTCGCTGTGGCGAGGGGATTCATCCCCGCTGGACTGCGCAGCAGTCCCAAATCCTGAGACCTCGGTATGTCAGGCAGACCGCATTTAAATTGCTTGGGGTCGCTGCGCAACCCAGCGGGAGCAAGCTCCCTCGCCACGGGTTCTGTGATCAACAAATATCGCGCTGTCTACTCCACCAACCTCAACTCCCCATCGCAATACACCACCTCACGCCCCAACCACCCCACATCCGCCTGAGGCAACACTGCCGAAGGCTTGCGCAATTCGCGCAGCAGCGTCGAGCCATGGGACAGGCGACCGCCCATGCGCGCAATCACGGCGCGGGCGTTTTGGTAGTGGGCGTGGCGGCCAGGGTCCAGGGTGTCTTCCAGCAGGATGTCCTCGCCGAGGATGCCTTGGGCCTGGCCCGGGTAGATGAGGAATCCGCTTGCCTGTTCAGTGCCTTCACGACCGTCCTGCCAGAAGCTGCCGTCGCGGCTGCGGATGTCCGGGTGCGGTGCGAACCAGTGCGCGCGGTCAGCGGCCGGCATGGCGTGGTGCAGACGGAAAAAGATCCGCATCAGGTTATCGCGATACCATTCACGCACCTGCAAATAATAGCCGCGCAACCCCGGCAGGCCGGCGCCATGGACCAGGCGAATCGCCAACGGCCATTGAGGAAAGGCCTGCAATGGCAGCGCAGTCGGCGCCGGGCGCGGTGTGGCCGGGTCGGTCTCCCACGGCAGCCGATGAGGGCTGTGTTCGAGATCGTCATAGGCGGTCGGCGGTCGTCCCAGCCAGTCCCCGCCGCTGCTGGCCAAGGCGCTGGCAATGCACAGGTTGCCTTGCACCACGAACACGTAGAAGCGGGCAAACCAGTCGGCCAATTGCTGGCCGTTGGCGCCTTGTCCGGTCAGCTCGTGCAGCTCTCGATCAAAACGTCGCAGGCCGTTTTCCAGCGTCAGCAGATGCCCCCGGGCGATGCGTTGCATGCGTAGGAACAACGGCAGCGAACGCAGCAGGCGCAGTGGCCGCCAGGGCAGGTGCGGTGTCGCGCCGCCGACCTCGCCGGCATAGCTGCTGGCGCTGACGCCCCAATCAGCCAGCCGGGCGAGAAACAGGTCATTGTTGATGTACGAAGCGCCGCCAAACACTGCCGTGAAGGGCTCGTTGTCCTGCAGCACCCGCCGATCCCAACGCGCCATGATCGCCGGAATACTCGTCGCCGCACGGCGCTGCGCGTACTCCACCAGGACGCTGGGTCGGGGCGGCAGGATCTCGGCAATGTTGGCGGCAGTCAGGTGACGGCGCCAGCCGTAGTCGCTGATCGGGCGGTATTGCAACAGCCACAGCTGGGTCCCGTCCCAGGCCCATTCAACATCACCGGGCACGTAATGAAAGACCCGCAGCACGCCTTGCAGAAAGCGCCACAGCACTTCGGCGGTCAGGCCATAGGCAGGCCTGAAGGTGCCGCTGCTCCATGACTCGCCGAGGCGGGACATCACCGCGCGCTCGGGGCTCACTTGGCCATCGGCCAACGACTCCAGATGCCCCTCGACCCACTCCAATTCAACAGACAAGTGACGCACGAACGCGATCCCGGACAACCGTGGCGTGATGAAGCGCTGCACCACCACTTCCTCGACACCCGCCGCGCTCAACTCGGCAATGCGCGCCGGCACGTTGCACGTCGGTTCGCGCAGGAACGTGGTGCTCAAGCCGGCATTCGCCGCATCGGCCTGATCCTCGCCGTAGCTGGAAGAACGCACGGCCCAGGTAGCATCCGGCTGGCCGTTCAGAAAGCCTGGCAAACGTGGATCATCGCAATGGTTGAGCGACAGCGCCACAGGTACCGGCTGCCCAGCCAACACCGCGAGACGCAAGCGGCCGCCCTTGGTGTGCGCGACAAAATCACGCTCGCCGGATTCCAACCACGCGGCGAATTCAGCGGGCGAGTCGATCCACGGATAATGGCCCCAACCGGCCTTCAAGCTGATCGTCAAATCGGCACGGGCCAGAATGGCCGACCAGGCCGCCGCTTGGGCGACGCCCAACACCTTGTCTTGATCACCCCAGACCAGCTCGACCGGGTCGCTGATCCATTCCAGCAACGGCAACGCGGTGTCGGCGCGCACCAGGTCCCAATGCGGCACAAAGGCCCGGCAGCGGGCATAGCCGGCGCCCATGCGCTGGTATTGCGCGGGCGTCCAGGTTTGGCTGGAAAATTTATGGGCAAACAACGTCGGCTTGTTCGCCAGCAGCCAGTGGATGGTCTTGCGAATCGGCAACGGCGACATCAACGCCGGCAACCGTCGCTGCCACAAAAACGCGCCCACCGGCGCCAACAAAACGCTGCGGCAAAAGTGCCCCGGCTGGCGTTGCAAGGCGTGCAGCACCAGCAAGGCGTTCACGCCGACCGCCATGATCGCGCTGCCCCGGACCGTCGCCGCCAGCAACGCCTGGGCATAGGCCGCCAGGTCTTCGCAGGGAGCCTGGGGGTTATTGCCAAAGCCGGGCAGTTCCAACGGCACCACGTCGTAGCGTTGAAAATGCGGCAACGCGTCATCCCACCAATCGGCGGCGCTGCCGTTGCCGGCCAGCAGGTACATCCGGGGCTTGCTCATGGATGTTCCTCAGGCCAGGTCGCGCAGGGCTGCGTCGAGCGTCGGGTAACGGAACGCATAGCCGGCCTCGACGAGACGGTCGGGCACCACGCGCTGTCCATCGAAAAACAGCTGGGCCATCTCGCCAGCCAAAGCACGCACTGGCGCGGCCGGAATATGGAACCACACCGGGCGCTTGAGCACCTTGCCGACGCTTTCGGCGAACAGCGCCTGGCTGACCGTTTCCGGCGCCACCAGGTTGTAGGTGCCGCTCAGGCTTTGATCAGCGAAGGCCCGGGCGATCACCTGGATGACATCGTCGCGGTGTACCCAACTCATGATTTGCTTGCCGTCGCCCATCCGCCCGCCGAACCCCAGGCGAAACGGAATCAGCAATGGCAGCAATGCACCGCCCGGCCCGAACACCACACCCAGGCGCAGCACCACCTGGCGCACGCCCAACTCGACGGCAGGCTGCGCGGAGGCTTCCCAGCGCGCGCAGAGCTCAGCCATGAAACCCTCGCCCTGGCTGGCGCTTTCATCCAGGCTTTCACCGGCGTCACGCACGCCGTAAAAACCAATCGCCGAAGCCTGGATCCACAACGCCGGTTTGTGCCGCGCGTTTCTCAACCAGGCCATCAAGGCTTCGGTGGTATTGACCCGGCTGGCGATGAGTTGCGCCTGGCGCTTGGGACTCCAGCGCGGACCGGCCACCGGTGCGCCTGCCAGGTTGATCACCACGTCGAAGGTTTCTTCATGCCCCAGCTTGCCCAACGAACGCAGGGAACGGGCGCGACCGTCAAACAGATAGGCCGCTTTCAACGGGTCGCGAGCCAACACGCTGACCGTGTGCCCGGCGTCGAGCAGTTGATTGACCAATGTTTCGCCGATGAATCCAGTGCCGCCCGTGACCAGCACGCGCTTGTAGGCGCCACCGGCAAACGGATTGGCAGGCTTGCCCGCGCGTTGCATGCGCAAGGCCGCCAAGCCGTCGCGAATCCCCGAGGCCGTGACGCCGATGGCGAACAAGGTCAACAACCAGCCGCGCCAGCCGAGGTCGATAGCGCTCAGCCCGGTTGGCAAACTCGCCCACTGCGCCAATTGCACGCCATACAACGCGAAGAACGCCCCGCCGTTGACCGCCAGCACCGTGTGCATGATGCGTTCGATAGGCGGCAGCTTGCGGCTGCGGTCCTCCACCACGAAGTCCCAGAGCGTCAGGCAAATCTCCAGGGCGAACAGCAGCGCGATGACAATCGCCCACGTCCCCTCGAAAGCCAGATGCGCAATGCCCAGGAACAGGATCCCGTAGAAGCACGAGCGCAAGGCGTGGATCGACAGCTCCAGCCGCGCACTGTGGCGATAGGGCAAGGCGACGGTGAGTTCGTGGTGATACAAGGTGTCCAGCGCACCGAGGATTGCCTGGGCGATCAGCAGGGCAATGGCCCAGTCCAGCGATGAAAAATCAGCCATGATGGGATGCGCTCGATGCGTTGTCAGTCAGGGAAGTGCGGCGGTCGTGGCGATAGAGCCAGAGCAGCGGCAGCAATAAAACGAGCAAGGCAACGCTGTCGAACCACAGGTGCGACCAGACCCGTGCCTGGGCGGAAATCCACATGTCCTGGGGCGCCCACAGCAGGATGCCGACGATGAGCCAGCCCCAGGGCATGGCGCTCTTCAATCGATTGCCGATGTGGACGAGGGCGAGCATGTACAACCCGTAGCTTTGCAACGTGGCGCCGAACAACGCCAGCCACCAGACCTGTTGCGCGCGGGCCGTAGCAGGCACTGAATCGGCGCCCCAGAAAGCGAGTTCGATGGTGTTCAGATAGTCATCGAGCAAGCCGGAATGACCGGCCCAGGTCAGCATGAGGCCGGCAAGCAGATGCATCAGGGCCGCCGCGTACAACCAAACGACCAGGGCTTTGCGAAGGGGGTTGGGAGGGACTGGCATTCCGTGTCCTGAAGGCTTGCTTGGAGGCGGCAAGTCTAAAGGAAAAGGGAGGGGCTTTACTTGGCTAATTATGTTGAGGGTTTAACAAGCATTGCACCGCCCAGCCAGGCCACAGGCGCTTCTGTGGAGCTGCGTAGGGGCTGCAATCTTTTCCTGGGCATTGCTATCTCAAGCGAAAGATCAAAGATCAAAGATCAAAGATCGCAGGCTTCGCCAGCGCCTACAGAGTCGAGCGGGAGCAAGCTCCCTCGCCACGGGCTCCAAGTGATTTCAGGAATGGCTCAACGCTGCATCCCCCAGCGCTTCACCGTCACCCGCTCCAGACTGTCGAACACCAGGTTCTCCACCAACAGCCCGATCAGGATCACCACCGCTAACCCGGCAAACACCTTGTCGGTGTACAACTCATTACGATTCTGGAAGATGTACCAACCCAAGCCGCCCTTGCCACTGGTCGCGCCGAACACCAGTTCGGCAGCAATGAGGGTACGCCAGGCGAAGGCCCAGCCGATCTTCAGCCCTGCGAGGATCGACGGCAGCGCCGCCGGGATCAGGATGAACAGCACAAAGCGCAGGCCCTTGAGGCCATAGTTGCGCCCGGCCATGCGCAGCGTTTCCGACACGCCGAGAAAGCCCGCATACATGTTCAACGCCAGCGCCCACAGCACCGAATGCACCAGCACGAAAATCAGGCTGTTCTGCCCCAGGCCGAACCACAGCAACGCCAACGGCAACAGGGCGATGGCAGGCAATGGGTTGAACATCGACGTCAACGTGCTGAGCAGGTCGCGGCCCAACTGCGTCGACACCGCCAGGGTGGTCAGGCCAAACGCCAGGATGATGCCCAGCAGATAGCCCTTGAGCAGCACCACCAGGGAAATCCAGACCTTGCCCAACAGCTCGCCGCTGAGCAAACCGTCGTATAACGCGCTACTGGTCTGCAGGAAGCCCGGCAACAGCAGGTCATTGTTCTGGTAGCGCGCCACGCCCTCCCACAGCACCGCCAGCACAACCAGGATCAGACTTTTACGCAGCCAACCCTGCTGCCAGAGGCGCTGGCCCAGGGGCAATTCGCGCTCCAGCGGCACGTGGGTCAGCGGTTGCAGGTCGACTTCGTATTCTTCGCGCGCAGGCGATAATTGGCTCATGAACGGCTCCCCTTAATACGCAATACGGATGTCGGTGAAATCCAGCTCACGCTCGGTTTCAGGCGGCTGACCTTCATTGAACAGCAATCCATGAATCCGCCGCGCCGTATGCTGGAACCCCATGCCGCCGAGGCTGTGCAGGTCGTATTGATGGCTGTGGGTTTCCGCCCGGACACGGCCCGGATGGGGTGACAGCAACAAGATGCGATTGCCCACCACCAGCGCTTCTTCGATGGAGTGGGTGACGAACAACAGAGTGAAACGCACCTCCTCCCAGAGCAGCAGCAATTCTTCCTGCATCTTGCGTCGGGTCAGCGCATCAAGGGCGGCGAAGGGCTCGTCCATCAACAGGATCTTCGGCTGCATCGCCAGCGCCCGGGCGATTGCGACGCGGGCCTTCATGCCACCGGACAAGGTGTGGGGATAAGCATCGGCAAACGCCGCCAGCCCGACCTTGTCGAGATAATGCAGCGCCCGCTCCTCGGCCTCGCGACGCTTGAGCGTGCCCGACGCCAGCAGCGCGAACATCACGTTCTGCTTCACGGTTTTCCACGGCGGCAACTGGTCGAATTCCTGAAACACCACGATCCGGTCAGGGCCTGGCGCGTTGACGGTTTGGCCTTGCAAGCGAATCTCGCCTTCGCACGGCGCGATGAAACCGCCGATGGCCTTGAGCAGCGTGGACTTGCCGCAACCCGACGGGCCGAGCAGTACAAAACGGTCCGCCGGGTCGACTTCGAAACTGACTTGATGGGTGGCCCGCACCACACGCTGCGGGGTGCGGTATTCCAGGCTGACGTTATCGACTGACAGCAACGCCGTGCTGGCGGAGGTGGGGTTGCTGGCCGCGTGGCCTTGCAATGGCGCGTTCATGACAATCAGCTCCCTTGCAACGGTTTGGCGTCCTGGAAGAAATAGTCTTCCCACGACGCCGGTTTGTTTTTGATGGCGCCGACGCGGTAGAGGAATTCCGCCAGCGGGTAGGTGTTCTTCGGCGTGACGGTGAATTCGATCTGCGGGTTATCGATGATCTTCAGCAAGGTTGCTCGGTCAACCTTGGCCTTGGTCACCCGAAGATAGGTGTCCGCCGCAGCACCCTTGTCGTTCTGGGCGAACTCGGCGGCTTCGGTCAGGGCCTCGACAAAGGCCTTGTAGGTCTTCGGGTTTTCATCACGGAATTTCTCGGTGGCGAACAACACCGTGGGCGAGTTCGGCCCGAGCACATCATAGGAATTGAGCACGACGTGGACGTTGGGGTTTTGCAGGGCCTGGTCCTGGAACGGCGGGTTGGAAAAGTGCCCGGTCAACTCGGTGCCACCGGCGATCAACGCGGCCGTGGCGTCCGGGTGCGGGACGGCCAGGGTGTACTTGTCGAGGCGATTGAAATCCTTGTCGCCCCACTGCTTGGCGGCGGCGTATTGCAGGATCCGCGACTGCACCGAAACACCCACCGCCGGCACCGCGATGCGGTCCTTCTCGGTGAAGTCGGCGATGGTCTTGACGTTCGGATTGTTGCTCAACAGGTAATAGGGAAAGTTGCCCAGCGACGCCACCGCCTTGACGTTCTGCTTGCCACGGGTGCGATCCCAGACCGTCAACAACGGCCCGACGCCGGCCCCGGCAATGTCGATGGAGCCCGACAGCAACGCATCGTTGACCGCCGCACCGCCGGACAGTTGAGTCCAGTCGACCTTGATGTCGATGCCTTCCTGCTTGCCGTGCTTTTCGATCAGTTGTTGATCGCGCACCACATTGAGCAGCAGGTAAACGATGCCGAACTGCTCGGCGATGCGAATCTCGCCCTCGGCGTGAGCGCTGGCCGGCGCAACCAGGCTGCCGGCGAGCAGGCTGAACCCCAGGCCGATGGCCGCGGCCAACGGTGCAAAAGCAATGCGTTTGGACATGGTGATTCTCCAGGCTCTTTGCGCGCTGCGCAGCCGATCAGAAAGGGGCGTCGCCCTGGATGGTGGTGCGATACAGCTTGCGGCGCAGATGGCTTGGGCAACCGGCGGCCAAGTGAATCAACGAACGGTTGTCCCAGAACACCATGTCGTGGGGCTGCCATTGATGGCGATAGATGTTCTGCGGCAGCACGCTGTGGGCATACAGCTCCGTCAGGATGGCGGTGCTTTCATCCTCCGGCAGGCCGACAATGCGGGTGGTAAAGCCTTCGCTGACAAACAATGCCTTGCGCCCGGTTTCCGGATGCGTGCGGACGATCGGATGCACGACTTCGGCAACCTGGGCCAATTGCTCCGGTGTCAACGTCGGGCGCCAGTTACCTTCGAATTTGGTCTCGCTGTAGCGCGCCGTGTAGGAGTGCGCCGCCGAACGGCCATCGATCGCCTTACGCAGCGCTTCGGGCAAACCATCCAGCGCCTTGTGCATATCGGCGAACAACGTGTCGCCGCCTTCGCTCGGCAATTCCTGGGCATGAAGCATCGAGCCGAGGCTGGGCAATTCCTTATAGGAAAGGTCCGAATGCCAGAACTTGCCGGCATCGCCCAGGCCGATGGACTGGCCGTTTTCGATGATGTTGGAAACGATGAGGATTTCCGGGTGCCCGGCCAGCAGGAATTGCTTGAGCACATGGATCTGCAGCACGCCAAAACGACGGCTGAAGGCGATCTGTTGTTCAGGGGTGATGCGTTGCTCGCGGAACACCACCACGTGATAGTCGAGGTGGGCGCGGTGGATGCGGGCGAAATCCTGGTCGTTGATGGGCAGGGACAAGTCCAGGCCGATGATCTCGGCGCCTACGGCATCGGGGAATGGGTTGATGTCGAACGACTGCGGCGCAATGTTCGCGATAGGTGAATCTGAAAAACAAGAGACGGCTGGCATACATCACTCCCACGCACGGCGCGCTTGAACGGGCGCGCACTCGATCAAAACTCACGGGGTCACCGTGTTGGTTTGTGTCGTGCGGCGCGCCGATTGGTCGGCAGGTACGCAGGGGGATGACTTTAAAGGTATAAGAAAAGTATTTTAAATACTAAAATTGCATAAGTATATGGCAGAACCAATGGGGGCAACTCTAATCCTGCGAGCTTGCTCGCGATGGCGTCAGGTCAGACACGTATCTGTCGCTGACACACTGCTATCGCGAGCAAGCTCGCTCCCACAAGGGTTCTGGGAACGCCACGGTCCTGTGGCGAGGGAGCTTGCTCCCGCTGGGGCGCGCAGCGGCCCCAAAAAAGCGATGAGCGCTGCGCACTCAAGCGGGAGCAAGCTCCCTCGCCACAAAAGCGCGTGCGCCGCAAATGTCTATTTACCGCTCGTGCAACGCCTCGGACCGGGCCTTGATGATCGGTTTGAGCAGGTAGCTCAGGATGGTTTTCTTGCCGGTGATGATGTCCACCGACGCTACCATCCCCGGGATGATCAGCAAGGGCTTTTCAGGCGTGCCCAGGTGGCTGCGTTCGGTGCGCAGCTTGATGATGTAGTAGGTGGTTTTCTTGTCTTCATCGGTGATGGTGTCGGCACCAATCTGTTCCAGCTTGGCTTTCATCCCGCCATAGATGGTGTAGTCATACGCCGTGAATTTCACCGTGGCGTCCTGGCCAGGGTGCAGGAAAGCGATGTCCTGGGGACGGATTTTCGCTTCCACCAGGATCGTGTCGTCCAGCGGCACGATTTCTATCAGGTCGCTACCCGGCTGGATCACACCGCCAATGGTATTCACCAGCATCTTGTTGACGATGCCGCGCACCGGCGACGTGACCAGGGTACGGCTCACGCGGTCCTCCAGGGCCTTGCCGGTGGCCTGGGCCTTGTTCAGGTCGGTGCGCGCTTCGTTGAGTTGGGTCAGCGCTTCACTGCGGAATTTGCCGCGGGTCTCGTCGATCTTGCGCTGCACTTCCTTGATCGCCGATTCGGCACGGGGAATCGCCAGTGTCGTGGCGTCCAGTTGCCCACGGGTCTCGACTTCGGCGCGCTTGAGCCGCAGCACTTCCACCGGCGATACCGCGCCTTGGGCCACCAGCGGCTCGGACATATTGATTTCCTGGCGTTGCAGTGCCAGGCCAGAGCGATATTGCGCCTGCTTGGAAATGAATTCGCGCAGCTCCTGCTGACGCTGGATCAACTGCTCCTGCAAGCCGCCGATCTCATCGTGCAATTGCTGGCGGCGACTGATGTACAGCGACTCCTCACTGGCAGCCTGGCCCGGTACTGCCTTGAGTACATCGGGCGGAAACTTCAACGGCCTGTCATCGACTTCGGCACTCAGGCGCTCGACCCGCAACAGCATCGACAGGCGATCCGCCTCGGTTTCGCCGACGTTGGAGGCAAACCGGGTGTCGTCCAGGCGAATCAACGGCGCGCCGGCCTCGACGATCTGCCCTTCCTTGACGAACAGCTCAGCGACGATGCCGCCTTCAAGGTTTTGGATTTTCTGGATCTTGGACGATGGGATCGCCTTGCCGTCGCCCTTGGTGACTTCGTCGATCACCGCAAAGTTGGCCCACAACACCAGGAAAACGAAGAAGGCAATGATGCCCCAGATCGTCAGGCGCACCACGCGGGGAGCGTCTTCGATCAGCGCCTTGTTGACCTCGGGCAGCGGCTGGCCGTGCAGCGACTCGGAACCTTTGAAGTAGCGGCCGATAGCGCCTTTTGAATCCGATTTAAGCAACACTGATCTGCCCCTTCTTCAACGCTTCCATGACGGCGGCTTTCGGGCCATCGGCGAGGATCTGCCCCCGATCGATCACGATCAGGCGATCCACCAGCGACAGCAACGATGCCCGGTGCGTCACCAGCAGCACGGTCTTGTTTTCCACCACGGCGGCCAGGCGCTGTTTCAAGCGTTCTTCACCGGTGTTGTCCATGGCACTGGTGGGTTCGTCCAACAGCAGGATGGGCGGGTTGAGGAGCAGCGCGCGGGACAGGGCGACGTTTTGCCGCTGGCCGCCGGACAGGTTCTGCCCGCGCTCGCCGACTTGCAGTTCGTAACCTTGCGGATGCAGGCGGGCAAATTCATGCACGCCCGCGAGTTCTGCAGCCTGGAGCACCAGTTCATCTTCGACGTAGCGGGCGCCGGAGGTCAGGTTGTCGCGCAGGGTGCCGGCCAGCAGCTGGATGTCCTGGGGCACGTAGCCAATGTTGTAGCGCAACTCGCTGACATCGATCTGGCGGATGTCCACGCCGTCCACCAGCAACGCGCCGTCGTCCGGTTGGTAAAGGCCCACCAGCAATTTGGCCAGCGAACTCTTGCCCGAGCCGCTGCGACCGATGATGCCGATCTTCTCGCCAGGCTTGATCACCAGGTTGATGTTTTTCAACGCCGCGTTCTGCTGGTTCGGGTAGGTGAAGTTCAGCTGACGGCATTCAATCGCCCCCTGCAACACCTTGCGGCTCAGCGGACGCTCTTCGAAATTGCGCTCCTGTGGCAACTCCATCATCTGGTCGACGGAGGTCATCGTCACCCGCGCCTGCTGATAGCGGGTCAGCAAACCCGAGAGCGATGCCAGCGGGCTGAGGGCGCGGCCGCTGAGCATGTAGCAGGCAACCAGCCCGCCCATGCTGAGGTTGCCGGCGATGATCTGGTAGACGCCGAAGACAATCATGACCACACCGGCCAGTTGCTGGATCAGCAACGTGATGTTCATCGCCAGGCCGGACAACATCTTCACCCGCAGCTCAAGGCGACTGAGGGTGCCGATGGTCTGTTCCCATTGGTACTGGCGCTCGCTCTCGGCGTTGTTGACCTTCACCGCATCCAGGCCGGCCAGGGTTTCGATCAGGCTGGACTGGCGCTCGGCGCCCAGGGCCATGGTTCGCTCCATGGTCGCCACCAACGGCTTCTGCAGCGCATAACCGATCAACAGCGCAAGCGGAAACGCCACCACCGGAATCCACACCAGATGCCCGCCGAGGATCGCGATGACCATGAAGATCAACAGAGTGAACGGAAGGTCGATCAGGCTGGTGAGCGTCAGCGAGGCCAGGAAGTCCCGCAGGCTTTGAAACTCATGGATGTTCTGGGCGAAGCTGCCCACCCGCGCCGGACGATATTTCATCGCCATGCCGACGATACGCTCGAACAGCGTCGCCGAGATGATCAGGTCGGTTTTCTTGCCCGCCAGATCCAGGCACAGGCTGCGCAGCATTTTCAGGATGAGGTCGAACACATAGGCGCCGGTGATGCCGACCGCCAATACCCATAGCGTCGATTCGGCCTGGTTCGGCACCACGCGGTCGTAGACGTTCATCACGAACAGCGGCGCGGCCATGGCGATGATATTGATCAGCAGGCTGGCGGCGATGGCGTCGGCGTACAGCCAGCGGGACCGCTTGAGGGTGTCACGAAACCACGAACGCGCCCGGGGAATGAGCGTGCCGTGATTAACGTCAAATTTATGCTGCGGCTGGGCGAAGAACACCTTGCCGCTGTAGTCATCGGCGAGCAGGTCACGGCTGACGGTGACCTCACCGCCGTCGCTTTCGCTGAGCAGCAAACGCGCCTGGCCGTCCTCGGCCCAGCCCAGCAGGACGGCGCTGCGGCCTTCTTTCAGCAGCAGTAGCGCCGGCATGGCGATGGCGGGGATTTGCTCGAGCTTGCGTTGCAGCACCCGGCCTTGCAGACCGGCACGGGCCGCCGCACGCGACAATAATTCGACGCTCAGCCGTTGCTTGGGCAACGGCAGGCCGGTGGTGAGCATCGCCGCGCTGGCAGGCTTCTGATGCAGCATGCAGAGCGCCAGCAAACCATCCAACAGCGGGTCGTCGTGCAGCGTGCGCGGGTCATGGACTAGTTCGACTGGACTGACTTCTGATTCCACGCTCGGCACTCTGACTGATTGAAACGGGTTGGAGGACTCAATTCATCCCAGGCAACTGGACCTTGGGTTTCACGTCGTTCTGCACAACCGATGCCAACGGCGCGACCACACCCTGGCTTTTCAGCAACTGGCCCATGGTCGCCTTGATGCGGTACTGGGTGAACAGCTGCACATTCTTGATCTCCGCCAGGCGGCGGGAGGCGCTGAACAGCTCGTTTTCGCTGTCGAGCAAATCGAGCAGGGTGCGCTCACCCAGGCTGAACTGACGCTGATAGGCGGTGCGCACGCTGTTGCTGCGATCCACATATTGCTGGGCAACCGGCACCTGGGCGTTGGCGTTGTTCAGGGCGTTCCAGGCCAGGCCAAGCTCTTCGTTCAACTGGCGCAGCGCGTTGTTGCGAATATCCAACGCCTGGTTCGACAGGTAGGACTTGGACTCCAGGTCGGCCTTGTTACTGCCACCGGCATACAGGTTGAAGCGCATGCGCAGCATGGCTTGCCACTCGTTGTTGTGGCCGTTCTGGCCGTCCAGGTCGTTGTCGGCGGTGCGGCCCAACTCGGCGTCGAAGCGTGGGTAGAAGCTCGACTTGGCAGCTTCATATTGTTTCTCGGCAGCGGCGATGTCGGCTTCGGCCGAACGCAGCACCGGGCTGTTTTCCAGCATCTGGGCACGGGCTTCGGTCAGGTTGGCCGGCAACAGCGCCATAAAGTCGGCGGGACGATCCAACTGATCGGGCAGTTGGCCGACGGCGCTGAGGTAATTGGTCTCGGCATCGGCCAGGTTGGTTTGTTCAGTGATCAGGTTGTTGCGGGCCTGGGCCATGCGCGCTTCGGCCTGGTCCAGGTCGGCACCGCTGCCCACGCCACGGGAGGTGCGCAGCTTGATCTGGTCGTAAATGCGCTCGTGGCTCTTGAGGTTTTCCTCGGCCAGGCGCACGAACTCCCGACGGGTCAGCACGTCCAGGTAGACCTGGGCCACGGTCAGCCCGGTGCGCTCGGACGCGTCCAGCAAGGAATAAGCACGGGAATTCACGTTGGCTTGTTGACGCCCTACTTCGCTGGACGTCGCAAAACCGTCAAAAACCATTTGCGACAGACGCAGGCTCGACTCGCTGCGGTTCAAGGTTTCCCAATGATTATTACTGCCCGAACGGGTCGTCACACTGTCGGTGCCTTCACGGCCATAACCGGCTGCAAGGTCCACTCTAGGCAGGTAGCCGCCTTTGGCCGCCTTGAGCTGATAGTCCGCCGCCAGGCGACTGTTCACGCCGGCCTGGATTTCCGGATGGACGTCCAATGCCTGTTGCATGGCCTGCGGCAAGGTTTGTGCTTGTACGAAACTGGCGGCGAGGGCGAAAGGTAAAGCCTTGAGCAGGTGCGAACGCATGGTTGGTTTATTCCCGAAACTCTTGTCTTGAATCACAGCGAAACGTGGCGCTGCATCGGATGATGGCAACCGGAATGACCGTATGTCGGAAAGTTCAAAACAGGGGCTGGAACACGCACCGAAAGAACAGGTCGCCGCTTAAATATCAATGTGACATTACGGAAGCGATTGTTTAGGATGGCCGGCAGAAGGTCAATAGTTTGGCAGAAACAAAATACGCCGAAAAACACAGTCAAAATATTGTCATATTAAAGCGTCAAAACATTTCCCCTTAGTGAGCATGAACGTCCAGACCGCTATGGCCATCTAGGCTGTCGGGTCCATGGAAGTCTACTGAACGTGGTACCCGGAGAGTCTTCAATGAGCAGTGTTATTGCCGTTGTCAAAAGCATTGTTGGTCAGGTTTTCGCCGTATCCCCCGAAGGTATTCGGCGCGTACTCATTGAGGGCGATCGCCTGAATGTGGGCGACCAGTTGGACACCGGCCCTGCCGGCGCCGTCACATTGGAGCTGGCCGATGGCCGCACGCTGGACCTGGGTCGCGACACTCAGTGGAGCGCCAGCGCTCCGGACTCTTCCACCGACCTCGAACAGGCCACAGCCCAAGCCGCGCCGTCTGTAGATGAGTTGCAGCAAGCCATCGCCGCCGGCGTCGACCCGACGACCGCCCTGGAAGCCACCGCCGCAGGCCCAACCGCCGCGGGTACAGGTGGCGCCGCCGGTGGCGGCCACAGCTTCGTCGTGCTGGACGCCACGGCCGGCAGCGTCGATCCGACGATCGGCTTCCCGACCGCAGGCCTCGCTGCGGCCGCCGCGACCGACAACAACACCTTGGGCGGCGACACCGCCGATACGACAGCCAACGCCGTGCTCAATGCGACCATGAGCCTGAGCGCCACGCCGACCATCACCGAAGCCGGCGGCGTGCTGGTCTACACCGCAACCGTTACCCAGGCGCCACTGACCAACCTGACCGTGACCTTGTCCAACGGTGCGGTCATCGTGATCCAGGCCGGACAACTGACCGGTAGCGTCAACGTACCGCTCGCGCCGAACGACACCGTCTACAACGACCCAAGCCAGATCAGCGTGACCGTGACGGGTACCACCGGCGGCAGCGGCATCGCCGTGACCGTGCCGACCACGCCGGCAGTGACCCAGATCACCGACACCATCGACACCACCACCGTCACCCTGAGTGCGAACAACACGATTACCGAAGGCGGCCAGATCACTTACACCGCGACGCTGACCAATCCGGCTCAGACCCCGGTGACTGTGACCTTGAGCAACGGCTCGGTCATTACTATTGCTGCTGGTCAAACTACCGGTACCGTGGCTGTCGATACCCCAGCCAACGACGTCTACAACAACGGCAGTACCGTTAGCACCACGATCACCGGCGCAACCGGCGGCAACTTTGAGAATCTGGTGCCGAGCACGGCGCCTGCGGTGACTACGATTACCGACTCGGTAGATGCCACTACCCTGACGCTGACCGCTACGCCGACCGTGAATGAAAACGGCACGATCACCTACACCGCGACCCTGACCGGTGCTGACGGAAAACCCGTCACCGCTCAGAACGGTCCGGTTACCGTAACGTTGGAAAGCGGCAAGACCATCACTATTGCAGCCGGCGCAAGTTCGGGTGAGCTCAATGTGCCTGTCGGCAACGACGTGTACCAAGGCCCAACCACCGTCACCGAATCGATTGCTTCGGCATCGGGCGGTAACTTGGAAGCCATTGCTCCTAACACCGCTCCGGTCAGCACCATCGTTAGCGATGTCGATGACACCACCACGGTGACATTGACCGCTACGCCGACCGTGAACGAAAACGGCACCATCACCTACACCGCCACGCTGACCGGTGCCGACGGAAAACCTGTCACCGCGCAGAACGGTCCAGTGACCGTGACTTTGGACAGCGGTAAGACCATCACCATCGCAGCCGGTGCAAGTTCGGGTGCGCTCGATGTGCCGGTCGGTAATGACGTCTACCAAGGCCCGACCACCGTGACTGAGTCGATTGCTTCGGCATCGGGCGGTAACTTGGAAGCCATTGCTCCTAACACCGTTCCGGTCAGCACCATCGTTAGCGATGTCGATGACACCACCACGGTGACATT
>NZ_JAESPG010000013.1:0-32217 GCF_016756915.1 Pseudomonas sp. HB05 | reverse complement strand
GCGAAGGCGGCGTGTCAGTCGACAGAATCGCTAACTGGCACGCCGCCTTCGCGAGCAAGCCCGCTCCCACAGGGGTTTTGGTTTGGCATCAGCATTTGTGTCGCCTACAAAAAAGCCCCCGCCGCCGCAAGGCAACGAGGGCTTTTTTATTTGCAGAAGTTACATCTCCACTTGAGTCCCCAACTCGATCACCCGGTTCAAAGGCAGGTTGAAGAACCGCAAGTTACCGTTGGCATTCTTCAGCATGAAGGCGAACAGCGACTCGCGCCAACGCGCCATGCCTTCGAGCTTGGAGGCGATGACGGTCTCGCGGCTGAGGAAATATGTCGTGCGCATCGGACTGAAATCCAAGTCATCCAGGTGGCAGAGCTTGAGCGCCTCGGGCACGTCCGGTTCGTCGGTGAAACCGAAATGCAGGATCACCCGGAAGAATCCATCGCCGTAGGCATCGACCTCGAAACGCCGCTGCGGCGGCACGCGTGGAATGTCTTCGTACACCACCGTCAGCAACACCACTTGCTCATGCAGCACCTGGTTGTGCAACAGGTTGTGCAGCAGCGCATGAGGCACGGCGTCCGAACGCGCGGTCAGGAATACCGCAGTGCCCTTGACCCGATGGGGGGGCTGGACGCGGATGCTGCTGATGAAGATCGGCAACGGCAACGCGCCCTCGTCGAGACGGTCCACCAGCAATTGCTTGCCGCGCTTCCAAGTGGTCATCAGCACGAACAGGGCAATCCCGGCAATGACAGGGAATGCGCCGCCCTGGATGATTTTCGGTACGTTGGCGGCGAAATACAGCCCGTCCACCACCAGGAAACCAACCAGAACCGGGACCGCCAGCAACGGCGGCCACTTCCACAACAGCAGTATCACGGCCGAAACCAGAATCGTGGTCATCAGCATCGTCCCGGTCACCGCCACGCCATAGGCCGAAGCCAGCGCACCGGAGGATTCGAAGCCGAGTACCAGCAACACCACGCCGACCATCAGCGACCAGTTCACCGCGCCGATATAGATCTGGCCCTGTTCGGCGCTGGAGGTGTGCTGGATGTACATGCGCGGAATGTAACCGAGTTGGATGGCCTGGCGCGTCAGCGAAAACGCGCCGGAGATCACTGCCTGGGAGGCAATCACCGTGGCCAGCGTCGACAGGCCTACCAGCGGCAGCAATGCCCAACTCGGCGCCAGCAGATAGAACGGGTTGCGCGCCGCTTCCGGATCGCCGAGCAGCAAGGCGCCCTGGCCGAAATAGTTGAGCATCAAGCCCGGCAACACCAGGAGGAACCAGGCGCGGGCAATCGGCTTGCGACCAAAGTGCCCCATGTCGGCGTAGAGCGCTTCGGCGCCGGTCAACGCCAACACCACTGCACCGAGGATCGACACGCCCATGCCCGGATGCACAACGAAGAACCGGACGGCCCAGGCCGGATTCACCGCCTGCAACACTTCCGGGTGCTGACTGATGCCATACACACCCAGGGCGCCCAGCACCAGGAACCAAGTCACCATGATCGGGCCGAACAGGATGCCGATGCGCGCAGTGCCGTGGCGCTGGATCAGGAACAGGGCAACCAGCACCACCAAGGACAGCGGCACCACCCAATGATCGATACCGTCAAACGCCAGGCCGAGCCCTTCGATCGCCGAAAGCACCGAGATCGCCGGTGTGATCATACTGTCGCCGTAGAACAGCGCCGCACCGATCAGGCCGCAGACCACCAGCAACATGCGCAACCGCGCCCTGCCCGCCGCCGCCCGCCGCGCCAGGGCGGTGAGCGCCATGATGCCGCCCTCGCCCTGGTTGTCGGCGCGCAGGACAAACATCATGTACTTGATCGAAACGACCCAGATCAGCGACCAGAAAATCAGCGAGAGAATCCCCAGCACCCCGTCGTGGTTGACCGGTACGCCGTAACCACCGGAAAACACTTCCTTCAGGGTGTACAACGGGCTCGTGCCGATGTCGCCATAAACCACCCCGACCGCCGCGACCAGCATGCTCAGCGGTTTCGCTGCCGAATGCTCGGCACCCACCGCCTGACTACTTGCATGACCCATCCAACACTCCCGATTTCCTGACCTTTCTTCTATTAGAGAAGCTGTACGCTTTTTGACGCAGCATGCGCCGTTTTACGCATTGTTACAGACGTTTTGTTGACTGTAGCAACAGCCAGAAGGCAAAGGCGCGAAGCATAGCGCAGCACTCGTCGCATTTCCCGGTATAAAGCTGGTCAAGTGCGTCGACCACGGATAGAATTGCGCACTTTTTGATCAGAGGCGCGTCAGGCGCCCTGTCTCGGCAAGAGACGATCCCCCTACACCGAGGTTAGACATGTCCACCACTACCGCGCCAGCCAACCCGAAGGTTGGCTTCGTATCCCTGGGTTGCCCGAAGGCTCTGGTCGACTCCGAGCGCATCCTGACCCAACTGCGCATGGAAGGTTATGACGTCGTGTCCACTTACCAGGACGCTGACGTGGTAGTGGTCAACACCTGTGGCTTCATCGACTCGGCCAAGGCCGAATCCCTTGAAGTGATCGGCGAGGCCATCAAGGAAAACGGCAAGGTCATTGTCACCGGCTGCATGGGCGTGGAAGAAGGCAACATCCGCGACGTGCACCCGAGCGTGTTGTCGGTGACCGGGCCGCAGCAGTACGAACAAGTGGTCAATGCCGTGCACGAAGTGGTGCCGCCGCGCCAGGACCACAATCCGCTGATCGACCTGGTGCCGCCGCAAGGCATCAAGCTGACCCCGCGTCACTACGCCTACCTGAAGATTTCCGAAGGCTGCAACCACAGTTGCAGTTTCTGCATCATCCCGTCGATGCGCGGCAAGCTGGTGAGCCGTCCGGTGGGTGATGTGCTCGACGAGGCACAGCGCCTGGTCAAGGCCGGCGTCAAGGAACTGCTGGTGATTTCCCAGGACACCAGCGCCTACGGCGTCGACGTCAAGTACCGTACCGGCTTCTGGAACGGCGCGCCGGTGAAAACCCGCATGACCGAGCTGTGCGAAGCACTGAGCACACTTGGCGTCTGGGTCCGCTTGCATTACGTCTACCCGTACCCGCACGTCGATGAGCTGATCCCGCTGATGGCCGCCGGCAAGATCCTGCCGTACCTGGACATCCCGTTCCAGCACGCCAGCCCGAAGGTGCTCAAGGCCATGAAACGTCCGGCCTTCGAAGACAAGACCCTGGCGCGCATCAAGAACTGGCGCGAAATCTGCCCGGACCTGATCATCCGCTCGACCTTCATCGTCGGCTTCCCGGGCGAAACCGAAGAAGACTTCCAGTACCTGCTGGACTGGCTGACCGAAGCCCAGCTCGACCGCGTCGGCTGCTTCCAGTACTCCCCTGTCGAAGGCGCACCGGCCAATGACCTGAACCTGGACGTGGTGCCGGACGACGTCAAGCAAGACCGTTGGGAGCGCTTCATGGCGCACCAGCAGGCCATCAGCTCGGCACGCCTGCAGATGCGCATCGGCCGTGAAATCGAAGTGCTGGTGGACGAAGTCGACGAACAAGGCGCCGTGGGCCGCTGCTTCTTCGACGCTCCGGAAATCGACGGCAACGTGTTCATCGACAACGGCAGTAACCTGAAGCCGGGCGACAAGGTCTGGTGCAAGGTCACCGACGCCGATGAGTATGATTTGTGGGCTGAGCAGATCGGTTGATCCAGGCTTGGACTCAAGCCGGGTAGATTTTTGTGGCGAGGGAGCTTGCTCCCGCTGGGCTACGAAGTAGCCCCATCTTTGCGATTGCTACGCAATCGAGCGGGAGCAAGCTCCCTCGCCACGGATTGTTTGCAAGCCACTCGCCGGCTCACGAAAAAACTTGATGAAGCCCTGCTCTGTAACAAGATGCAGGGCTTTTTTACGGCTATCGTATGCAGACAGGAAACCTCCATCACAAGGAACAGGCGGACATGCGCCAGCATTCGGTCATCCACACACCGAAACCGAGCGACTACCAGGAATTGACCCGGGTCTGGGAGGCCTCGGTACGGGCCACCCATGACTTCTTGCCAGACAGTTACATCGAGCTGCTGAAAAACCTCGTGCTCACCCGCTATCTGGACGCGGTGATGCTCATCTGCACCCGCGACAATCGTCAACGCATCACCGGTTTTGCGGGGGTGGCGGCTGGCAAGATTGAAATGCTGTTCATCGACCCGGAACATCGCGGCCAGGGCCTGGGTAAACAATTGCTGCGCTACGCCATGGAAAACTTGAACGCCGACCAGTTGGACGTCAATGAACAGAACCCACAAGCCCTGGGTTTCTATCTCAAGCAAGGCTTCGAAGTCGTCGGCCGTTCGGCACGGGATGGAATGGACCAGCCCTACCCGCTGCTGCACATGCGCTACAAACAACCCGACCTGAAGGCAGGACGCGGCTAAAAACGGCATGAGGCAAATGGACCCGCGATTAACCGGCGCCACACAGGTACAATGCCCACCCTCTTTTTGTTACGGCCCCGTCATGACTGACCCGATTCGTCTCTCCAAACGCCTCATCGAACTCGTCGGCTGTTCCCGTCGGGAAGCGGAGCTGTTCATCGAGGGCGGCTGGGTCACCGTCGACGGCGAAGTGATCGACGAGCCGCAGTTCAAGGTGACCACCCAAAAGGTCGCACTCGATCCCGAGGCCAAGGCCACCGCGCCGGAGCCCGTGACGCTGCTGCTGAACGTCCCGGCGGGCATGGATGTCGACACCGCCATGGCAACCCTCGGGCCACAGACCTTGAGCGAGGAGCATCGCTTCGGCAAGCGCCCACTCAAGGGCCATTTCCTGCGCCTGACCGCCAGTGCCGACCTGCAGGCCAACGCCAGCGGGCTGCTGGTGTTCACCCAGGATTGGAAGATCTTGCGCAAGCTCACCGCCGACGCCGCCAAGATCGAGCAGGAATATGTAGTGGAAGTCGAAGGCGAGATGGTCGCCCACGGCCTCAATCGCTTGAACCACGGGCTGACCTACAAAGGCAAGGAGTTGCCGGCGGTCAAGGCCAGCTGGCAGAACGAAAACCGCCTGCGCTTCGCCATGAAGAACCCGCAACCCGGTGTCATCGCGCTGTTTTGCCAGGCGGTCGGCCTGAAGGTCGTCGCCATTCGCCGCATCCGCATCGGCGGCGTGTCCATCGGCAAGGTGCCCTTGGGCCAGTGGCGCTACCTGTCTGCCAAAGAGAAATTCTAATTTTCCGGCGCCGCACCGAACCGGGGCGCCCACTGCCGATTCATCAGGATTGCACACATGATTCACAACGACGTACTGCGCAGCGTGCGCTACATGCTCGACATCAGCGACAAGAAAGTCATCGAGATCATCAAGTTGGGCGGGCTGGAAGTGTCCCTGGCGGACCTCACCGGCTATCTCAAGAAGGACGAGGAAGAAGGCTTCGTGTTCTGCCCGGACCTGGTTATGGCGCATTTTCTCGATGGCCTGGTGATTTTCAAGCGTGGCAAGGACGAAAGCCGTCCGCCGCAACCGATCGAAGTGCCGGTAACCAACAACATCACTTTGAAAAAACTGCGCGTGGCGTTCGAGCTGAAGGAGGACGACATGCACGCCATCCTCAAGGCCGCCGAATTCCCTGTGTCCAAGCCGGAACTGAGCGCGTTGTTTCGCAAATTCGGCCACACCAACTATCGCCCGTGCGGCGACCAATTGCTGCGCAACTTTCTCAAGGGGCTGACGCTGCGCGTTCGCGGCTGATAAGAAGGGCTGCTAACGCTTGAAACTCTGCTGATGCTTGCAGAGCTGTTGTGGCGAGGGAGCTTGCTCCCGCTGGACGCGCAGCGTCCCCTCGCGATGTGTCGGACAAAACCAGGGGGCCGCTTCGCGGCCCAGCGGGAGCAAGCTCCCTCGCCACAAAAACGCTCCCGCTATAGAGAACAGTGTCAATCTTGGCCCCCGCGCTATGATGCCCATTCAATCCTGCGTCGATCCCAGCCCATGACCTACAGCGTCTCCCCCATCGGCTTCGTCCGCTCCTGCTTCAAGGAGAAATTCGCCATCCCCCGCCAACCGCAACTGGCCCCCGCCGCACGCGGCGTGCTGGAACTGGTGGCGCCGTTCGACCAGGGCGAGGCGGTGCAGGGCCTCGAACAGGTCAGCCATGTCTGGTTGCTGTTCCTGTTCCACCAGGCCCTGGAAGACAAGCCTCGGTTGAAAGTCCGCCCGCCACGCCTGGGGGGCAACAAATCCATGGGGGTTTTCGCCACCCGTGCGACTCACCGCCCCAACGGCATCGGCCAGTCGGTGGTGAAGCTGGAACGGGTCGAAGCCGGACGCCTGTGGATCTCAGGCATCGACTTGCTGGACGGCACTCCGGTGCTCGACATCAAGCCCTACGTGCCCTATGCGGACATCATCGACTCGGCCTCCAACAGCATGGCCAGCGCAGCACCTGGGTTGATTCCGGTGCAATGGGCGGAAGCTGCCCTGCTTCAAGCGCGCGAGCATGCCACGCGCCTGGAAGAGCCTTTGGTGGAGCTGATTGAACAATGCCTGGCCCAAGACCCACGCCCGGCGTACCAGGTTCCTACAGCGGAACGGGAATATGGCGCTCAGTTCTGGGATCTGGATGTGCGTTGGCATTACCCGGAGGCGGGGGTAATTCGGGTGTTGGAAGTCATTCCTGCGGTTGGATAAAACCCGGAAACGAAAAAGCCCGCGCGGCCTTCATCAGGCGGCGCGGGCTTTTTTTGGGGCATTTTGGGGCATCTGCTGGATCGAGTCGCTGCCATCGCGAGCAAGCTCGCTCCCACAGGTTTTTTGAACACAGGCCCCATGTGGGAGCGAGCTTGCTCGCGATGGCGGTCGGTCAGCCACCGCAAATGCCGAAGTTTATTTCTCTACAAACGCCCGCTCGATCAGGTAGTCACCCGGCTCGCGCATACGCGGCGAAACGGTCAGGCCGAAGCTGTTGAGCACTTCGCTGGTCTCGTCGAGCATGCTTGGGCTGCCGCACAGCATCGCGCGGTCGTCCTGTGGATTGATCGGCGGCAGGCCGATGTCGCGGAACAGCTTGCCGCTGCGCATCAGGTCGGTCAGGCGGCCTTCGTTCTCGAATGGCTCGCGGGTCACGGTCGGGTAGTAGATCAGCTTGTCACGCAGCGCTTCACCGAAGAACTCGTTCTGTGGCAGGTGCTCGGTGATGAACTCGCGGTAGGCGACTTCATTGACGTAACGCACGCCGTGGCACAGGATCACCTTCTCGAAACGCTCGTAGGTTTCCGGATCCTGGATGACGCTCATGAACGGCGCCAGGCCGGTGCCGGTGCTGAGCAGGTAAAGATGCTTGCCAGGCTTGAGGTCGTCCAGCACCAGCGTACCGGTAGGCTTCTTGCTGATGATGATCTCGTCGCCTTCCTTCAAGTGCTGCAACTGCGAAGTCAGCGGACCGTCTGGCACCTTGATGCTGAAGAATTCGAGATGTTCTTCCCAGTTCGGGCTGGCAATCGAGTAAGCGCGCATAAGCGGGCGGCCGTTGGGCTGCTGCAGGCCGATCATCACGAACTGACCGTTCTCGAAGCGCAGGCCCGGATCGCGGGTGCACTTGAAGCTGAACAGAGTGTCGTTCCAGTGATGAACACTGAGGACACGCTCGTGGTTCATGTTGCTCATGTACGGGGGACTCCTGGAAATGATGCCTACGCCGATAATCTGCGCAATTGCATCGCATTCTAATGGCGGCGACAATATCTGTTAAATGGATTATTAAGATAAGGGTTATCGGTTATATAGATATGCGATTTACTCTACGTCAACTTCAAGTCTTCGTCGCCGTCGCCCAGCAGGAAAGCGTGTCCCGCGCCGCGGGCCTGCTCAATCTGTCACAGTCGGCCGCCAGTACCTCCATCACTGAATTGGAGCGCCAATCCAGCTGCCAATTGTTCGATCGCGCCGGCAAGCGACTGAGCCTCAACGCCTTGGGCAAGCAGTTGCTGCCCCAAGCCGTGGCATTGCTCGACCAGGCCAAGGAAATCGAAGACCTGCTCAACGGCAAGTCCGGCTTCGGCTCGCTGGCGGTCGGCGCCACGCTGACCATTGGCAATTACCTGGCGACGCTGCTGATCGGCGGTTTCATGCAGCGCCATCCGGAAAGCCAGGTGAAGCTGCATGTGCAAAACACTGCCAATATCGTGCACCAGGTCGCCCATTATGAAATTGATCTGGGTCTAATCGAAGGCGACTGCAGTCATCCGGACATCGAGGTGCAGAGCTGGGTCGAGGATGAACTGGTGGTGTTCTGCGCGCCCCAGCACCCGCTGGCCAAGCGTGGGCAGGCGACGATGGAGGAATTGACCCATGAGGCCTGGATCCTGCGTGAACAGGGCTCCGGTACGCGACTGACCTTCGACCAGGCCATGCGTCACCACCGCAGCGCGTTGAACATTCGCCTGGAGCTGGAACACACCGAAGCGATCAAGCGTGCCGTGGAGTCCGGCCTGGGGATTGGCTGCATCTCACGGTTGGCACTGCGTGACGCATTCCGCCGCGGCAGCCTCGTGGCCGTGGAAACCCCGGACATGGACTTGGCGCGGCAATTTTATTTCATCTGGCACAAGCAGAAATACCAGACTTCGGCCATGCGTGAATTCCTCGATCTATGCCGGGCATTCACCGCAGGGGTGCAGCGCAGCGATGAGATCGTCCTGCCGGCCATTGCCTGAGCCATCAGAGCAGCACGAGGCCCCAGACCAGGGCAATCATCGTCAGGGCGACAAGCTGGGCGGCGCTGCCCATGTCCTTGGCGTTTTTCGACAGCGGGTGCAGCTCGAGGGAAATGCGGTCGATCGCCGCCTCTACCGCCGAGTTGAGCAACTCCACGATCAAGGCCAGCAGGCATACCGCGACCAGCAATGCCTGCTCGACGCGGCTGACATTCAGGAAGAATGACAACGGAATCAGGATAACGTTGAGCAGCACCAGTTGACGGAACGCGGCTTCACCGACAAAAGCTGCACGCAGCCCGTCCAGGGAATAGCCGGAAGCGTTGAGGATGCGTTTCAGGCCGGTTTGGCCTTTAAAAGGAGACATAGAATTGGCAACTGGTCGAAAGGAGTGGGGACGCTAATGCAAATGCGGTCAAAAAAGCGTGAATTCACAGGCTACGATTGCGGAGAAATTGACTCAAGTTGTTGCAGCAGCAGTGCCGCCTGAGTTCGCGTACGCACGTTGAGCTTACGAAAGATCGCCGTGACGTGAGCCTTGATGGTGGCCTCCGAGACGTTCAACTCATAGGCGATCTGCTTGTTGAGGAGGCCTTCGCACACCATGGTCAACACCCGAAACTGCTGCGGTGTCAGGCTGGCCAATCCCTCACTGGCAGCCTTGGCTTCCTCGGACACACTCACCGCCTCGAATGCCTGCGGCGGCCAGGATACGTCGCCATCGAGGACGGCCTTGACCGCGTGCTGGATCATTTCCAGGGAACTGGATTTGGGGATGAACCCACTGGCGCCAAACTCCCGGGCCTTCACCATCACCGAGGCCTCTTCCTGCGCCGAGACCATCACCACGGGAATCTGTGGGTACTGCCCACGCAACAGCACCAGGCCGGAAAAGCCATATGCACCGGGCATGTTCAAGTCCAGCAGCACCAGGTCCCAGTCAGCCTTCTCGGCCAATCGGGTTTCCAGTTCCGCAATGCTGGCCACCTCCGTCAACCGGACGTCCGAGCCGAGGCCCAGGGTCACTGCCTGATGCAACGCGCTGCGAAAGAGCGGATGGTCATCGGCAATCAGGATTTCGTATGTGGCCATTTTTCAAATGATCCTGTTTTTAATGGCAGGCCCGATGCATTCGCGCCTCGCCAAACAACTCAAGACGCCGCCGACAGCGGCATCCACAGGGGCACGTTCAACGCCAATCACAGCGTTTCAAACTCTGGCCGCACCCTGGTCGGCGCCAAGCATGCCCAGCGAAGCCGGGGTGGTCAAGCAGCACGGCCGCCGCTGTGTCCAGTATGGGCCACTATTAGGCCAATACCGCTTGGCCGGCACGGACAAAGGGCTGCAATTCGGCATGGGCCGGGGTCGATACGTCCACTTCCTGCTGGCGCTTGGCGCCCAGGTAATGTTGGCTGAACACATCGAAATAGGCATCCAGCGCCGACGCGGCGTCGCTGTCCCCTGCCAGTTCAAGGCACAGGGCCGCCACTTCGGCGGTGCACAGGTGTTCACTGCGCGTCGAGCGCCGCAGGCGATAACGCGACAGTTTGTCCGGCAGCAGGCTCAAGATCGGTAATCGATCGAAATAAGGGCTCTTGCGGAACATTTTCCGCGCCTCCGTCCAGGTGGCGTCCAACAGGATGAACAATGGACGCTTACCCGGGCCGACCTCGACCGTATGGGTGACCCGCGACGGTTCGACATACTCACCTGGAAAAACCAGGTATGGCTGCCATTGCGGGTCGTTCAGCAATGCAAGCAGTTGCTCATCGACGTCGGTGCGCGACCAGATGAACGCATGGTTGTCACGCACCACATCGGCAATCAGCCAACCGGTGTTGCTCGGCTTGAAGACTTCTTTGTTGGTCATGATCAGGCAGACCCCGGAGTGGGTCTCGACGCTAGGGCGCCAGGCGCACAGGCAATGACTCTCGATGACCCGACAAGCGCCACAGCGGGGCGCGCGCCAGCCCCGGGCCTGGAGCGGCTTGATGCCTTCATCGACACGCTGGTCGCGCAGGCGGGCTACGGCGTTAGGGGCATGATTCATCGCGGGCAATGCCCGTAGACAGGAGAACTCGACACGAACAGGACTCGGCAGAACAGTGAAGGCCGGCAGTCTACCAGAGCGCGCCAGCCTGTACCGTCCACCTGGGCTCCCCTATAATCGCCGCCACTGAACGCACAGTCACGTGGCCGGTCGAACCACCAGTCACTGAACCAGGAGAGTTTCATGCTGCGCCTTATCGTCCCTACCGTTGCCGTCCTGCTGGCGACGTCCATCAGCGCTCAGGCTGCGTCGCTGAAAGAACTCGAACTGAACAAGATGCTGCAGAACGTTGCCAAGGAAAGCAGTGTCGGTACGCCGCGGGCGATCAACGAAGACATTCTCGACCAGGGTTATACCGTTGAAGGCACCGAGCTGATCAACCACCTCAGCGTGCAAAGCAGCCATGCCCAGAAAATGCGCGCAGACCCCAAGGCGGTTTACTTCCAATTGGGTTCCACGGTCTGCACCAATCCGGGTTTCCGCAAGCTGATGGCCAAGGGCGCGACCATGCGCTACGAGTTCACTGAAGTGAAGACCAATCGCCCGGTCGCCACCGAACGCTTCCAGGAATCGGATTGCCCGAAAGCAGCCAAGACCAAGAAGTAATCAGCCCGTACGCGCGCGCCGCTGCTCTTCGTCGGCGCGCAGCTCCGCCACCAGCGCTTGCAAATAGCGCGAGCGCCACTCCCGGCCTTCCAATCGACGGCAGCACTCCTCCTCGAGGCTTACCCGATTGGCTTGGGCCGCCTCCAACAGCGTCAGGTACAACTGCCTGTCGAGTTCCAGAGTCACTCTGGTCATCTCTCCCGCCTCCCTGCCATCCAATGCCTCACTCCATCGCGCGGACGCCCAGCCCTGGACGTCGAATGCTTGACACGCTTGTTATTGAGTAAATCAGAGCGGCACGCACCCAGTCGGCGATCTGACGAGCGGTACGAAATTCGAGGTGAGTTCCGATTCCCCCAGGACAATTGGGGAGGAGTTGCAAACGTTCATATTCGAGCGCCATGATCAGCAACGGACTAAATTCAACCTATCACCTGATATCGGGCAGACAGAGGCTGTCCTCGCCAATGCGTGACGCGTGATTGTTTTTTCATCCAAGGGAAACAGCAGGACCCATTGGATCGCTTGGCCGCCTTGCTGCAAATTGCGTCGAGCCAGGTTAACGCCCGGGCACGCGCCCGGACTGACAACGGCACAGGAGGTGTCGCGGCCTTGATGAATCTCTCGTCAGGGCCGGGGGTTCTGTTCAGAAGGAGAAGCTGAATGCCGTACAAACCGAATGATCTGCTCAGCCGTCATTTTGAAAACCATGGCCACGACCTCACCCGCAAGGTCGAAGAGCAACTCAACCTGGTATCGCCCAACAGCCCCAACCTCCCCATCTACCGCGACATGATCCTGACCGTGCTGCGCATGGCCCAGGAAGATCACAACCGCTGGAATGCCAAGATCACCCTTCAGGCCCTGCGGGAACTGGAGCACGCGTTTCGCACGCTTGAACAATTCAAGGGTCGCCGCAAGGTCACGGTCTTTGGCTCGGCCCGAACGCCCATCGAGCATCCTTTGTATGGCCTGGCACGTGAACTGGGTGCGGCGCTGGCTCGCTCGGACATGATGGTGATCACTGGCGCGGGCGGCGGCATCATGGCCGCAGCCCATGAAGGCGCGGGCCGGGAGCACAGCCTGGGATTCAACATCACCCTGCCCTTCGAACAGCACGCCAACCCGACCGTCGAAGGCACGCAAAACCTGCTGCCCTTCCACTTCTTCTTCACCCGCAAGCTTTTTTTCGTCAAGGAAGCCGACGCACTGGTGCTCTGCCCGGGTGGCTTCGGCACCCTGGACGAAGCGCTAGAGGTTTTGACCCTGGTACAAACCGGCAAGAGCCCATTAGTGCCAGTGGTGCTGCTGGACGCGCCCGGCGGCAAGTTCTGGCAGAGCGCCCTGGATTTCATCCGCGAACAGCTGGAGGAAAACCGCTACATCCTGCCAACCGACATGAAGTTGATGCGCCTGGTGTACAGCGCCGAGGAGGCGGTGGAGGAAATCAACCAGTTCTACCGCAACTTCCATTCCAGCCGCTGGCTCAAGCATCAATTCGTGATTCGCATGAACCACAAGCTCAATGAACAGGCGTTGCAACAGATGCAGGTCGAATTTGCCGACCTGTGCCTGAACGACTGCTTTCATCAGCATGCCTATAGCGGCGAAGAACCCGAGGAAGCGCCTTTCAGCCATCTGACGCGATTGGCATTTACGTTCAATGCCCGGGATCACGGCCGTTTAAGGGCGCTGGTGGACTACATCAACCTGCCGGAAAACTGGGCTCAACCTTCCACCAAGGCCCACCCGCTCACCTGGGAACCGATCAAGGTCACTTAAGGCCCATAAAAAAAACGGCCCGCTATCGAAATAGCGGGCCGTTTTTTATCAATCATCCATGCCTCGACCGCTGAACAAGCGGTTGATCATTTCCATGGAGTATCCTCGATACGCCAGGAAGCGCCCTTGCTTGGCACGCTCCCGTGCATCGATCGGCAAATGGCCAGAGAATTTGCGACGCCAAGTGTCCGTTAGCTGTTCCTGCCAATCGATACCGCTTTCGCGCAAGGCAAGTTCAATATCCGGGCGTTGCAAACCACGTTGCCCAAGTTCTTCGCGAATCCGCATCGGACCGTAGCCGGAGCGAGCACGATAAGAGACAAAGCTTTCGAGGTATCGCGCTTCCGACAACAGCCCTTCGTCCGTCAAACGGTCAAGGGCAGTATCAATCAGCTCATCGGGAGCGCCGCGCTGACGCAGCTTACGCGTCAGCTCGACTCGGCCATGCTCGCGCCTTGCGAGCAGGTCCATTGCGGTTCGCCGCACCGCGACGAGGGTATCGAGTACAGCGGTCATCGGATCGATCAGATATCAGCGTCAGCCAGGTCGTCAGCCGTCTCGCGATTGGCCACGGATTTGACGTCGGCGACCGGGCTCAACAGCTTGTCGCGCAATTGCTTCTCGAGGGCTGCCGCCACTTCCGGGTTATCCGCCAGGAACTTGGCCGAGTTGGCCTTGCCCTGACCGATCTTGGTGCCGTTGTAGGCATACCAGGCGCCGGATTTCTCGACGAAACCATGCAACACACCCAGGTCGATCATCTCGCCATTGAGGTAGATGCCCTTGCCGTACAGGATCTGGAATTCAGCCTGACGGAACGGCGATGCCACCTTGTTCTTCACGACCTTGACGCGGGTTTCGCTGCCGACAACCTCATCACCTTCTTTCACCGCGCCAGTGCGGCGGATGTCCAGGCGAACCGAGGCGTAGAACTTCAACGCGTTACCACCGGTGGTGGTTTCAGGGCTGCCAAACATCACGCCGATCTTCATGCGGATCTGGTTGATGAAGATCACCAGGCAGTTGGCGTTCTTGATGTTACCGGTGATCTTGCGCAGCGCCTGCGACATCAGGCGAGCCTGGAGACCCACGTGCATGTCGCCCATTTCACCTTCGATTTCGGCTTTTGGCACCAGTGCCGCCACGGAGTCGACGATGATCACGTCTACCGCGTTGGAACGCACCAGCATGTCGGTGATTTCCAGGGCCTGCTCGCCGGTGTCCGGCTGGGAAACCAGCAGGTCGTCGACGTTGACGCCCAGCTTGCCGGCGTACTCTGGGTCCAGGGCGTGTTCGGCGTCGACGAAGGCGCAGGTCGCGCCGGCTTTTTGGGCCTGGGCGATCACGGACAGGGTCAGCGTGGTTTTACCGGAGGATTCAGGACCGTAGATTTCAACAATACGACCTTTTGGCAAGCCGCCGATGCCAAGCGCGATGTCCAGGCCCAGGGAGCCGGTGGAGATGGAAGGAATAGCCTGACGGTCCTGATCGCCCATACGCATTACGGCACCCTTGCCGAATTGACGTTCGATCTGACCCAAGGCCGCAGCCAAGGCTTTCTTCTTGTTGTCGTCCATTAAAGTCCTCACGTAATCAATAAGGCCTGACGGCCAACACCTGTATAAGTAGCCAGTATTATTCCACAGCGATCGGGGATCGCCTACCCCTGATTTGAGATTTCTCCGGCGGCATGTTGTAACAGCCCGTCTAGCGCGGCCTTCACCGTTTGTCGGCGGACCTCGTCGCGGTTGCCCGGAAAGAACTTCTGCACGCTGAACACCGTCTCGCCAACGGCCCAGGCCAGCCACACGGTGCCCACCGGCTTGCTCGGCGAGCCCCCGTCCGGCCCGGCTACGCCGCTGACCGCCACGGCGAAACGCGCCAGGCTTTTCTGCTGGGCGCCCCGAGCCATGGCCTCCACCACCTCGCGACTGACCGCGCCCACTTTCTCGAACAACTCGTCGGGCACACCCAACTGCTGGGTCTTCTGGCGATTGGAATACGTGACAAAACCGGCCTCGAACCAGGCCGAGCTTCCCGGTATCCGGGTGATGGCCTCGGCAATCCCGCCACCGGTGCAGGACTCGGCGGTGGTGACGTGGGCATTGAGCAGTTGCAAGCGCCTGCCCAATTCAGCGGCCAGCTCGGTAATGTCGTCCATGATGCTCTCCTGATTCGACGCGATTGGCGCCTACCGTACACGAGCATTCGAAGCTTGCAAGGCTCGGCGGATCACTGGCGCAGCGCCCTGACATAGGCCTGGCAAGCCTGCAAGGCGATCAATCCACGGTCGCCCTCGTCGGTGATGGCGATAATTCGTCGAGCATGCGCCGGGTCAAGTCGGGCGCGTGGGGCGCCATGATCCAGGCCGCCGGTGCCGGGGGCGGCAGGCACTGCACAACCGGCGGAAACATCGTCGGCGTCGAGGAGGACTGACAGCCGGACATCGGCAGTAGCAAGGCGATCGCGCAGGCGATCCTGGTCACGTTGGGCATCGCTCAGGGCTCGGTAGTGGGTTTGTTCGCTGTTGGAGAGTCGTTGTTCCAAGGCGAGACGTTTGTCCTGCTCAGCCTTTTGCTGCATCGCGGCGGCCTGGGAGATCTGGTTCAGCGTCTCGGATTGTGACTGCGCCAACTGCGCCAACTGCCTGCCGTACCGCCAATCCTGAAACCGCCAGGCCAACATCGCCGGACCACCGATCAACAGCATCAGCAACATCGCGATACCAAGCGAGCGGAAGGAAAAAGGCATCAGGCCGAAGGTTGGCATAACACCTCCCTCGCCCTTGCCCAGAGTTGCAAACGATCCTGCAACCCGTTCAAACCACCATTGATGCGTCGCGTGATGTTGCTGAACTGATCACGGTCGGCCAGTTCGTTCAAGCCATTCTGCTCCCAGAACCACGCAGCAGACTCGGCGGCCCATTGCGGCTGTTCCAGCAGTTCGGGCAAGGCCAGCAGGCGCTCATCGCCAAACAATCCCAGGCTGCAACGAAGGTAATTGTCGTGGCCGGTAATCTGTATCAACCCCCGGCCACGATACTTCTGGCCGTCACCGTCGGCCTGGGGCGAGTTGCCCAGGCGAACGGCCAGGGTTCCGGTGTCGTATTTGCTCAGGTATTGCTCGCTGCCCAGCTCCCGCACGTAACGCAATTGTCCGGACTCATGACCGACCTGGGCGAGGAATGCGGCCATGCGTTTGGGTGTGTCGATGCGATGGCGCGACATGGCAGCGTTCAACGCGGGAATAAAAACGCCCGCTTGGGTGCGGGCGTTCGGCATGATTGTTTCGAGTGCCTGAATTGTCAGCGTCATCGGAACTCCTCGTGCAACGTCAACAAAATCGACGCCCGCATGGCCTTCACTCATCGCCAACGCGCGATGCGCCCACGAGGGGGCAACGATTGCGGAAATCGAGATAACGGGGATCAGTGCTGGCAACCTCTCCCTGCCTCGGCCAATCGTCCGGATTTTGCGGTCCAGCGAAGACCGAAATGATGGTGGTTTCCAGCTCGTCGGAAAACTGTACATAGATCGTGGACATAGTGGTGATCTCTCTCAAAAACGATAGCTGCCGGCAACGATATTGAATGAACCAGCGGTGTTGTTTACGAACGTGACATACATGGTTTGTTGAACCAGGAGCGGCATCTGCACAGACATATTGGTGCTGGATACCTGATTCGATACAGATGCCCATGCAGTGCCGACGATATAGGCGCCACTCGCCAACGGCGCCACGGAAATACCTACACCTAAACCAACCTGGGTTTGCATGGCAGCGAGATAAAGCGACACTTGAGTTGCATTGGGCGGCACGTAGCCGGCGATGTTAACGCCCGTCATCGCCGTGCTGCCGACAGTGGTGCTATAGAGAACCCTGTTTTCAAACGTAACCTGGCGTCCCAACTGATAAGCGATACGAAACTGACCCGAGGCATTGGTGGGTAAAACGCTCACCAAAGCCGAAGCGGTATAACCCGCCGGCCTGGAGGCTCCGGCATAAATACTAGGCACCACGCCTCCCGTCGCATTGACGGCCATCAGCGCCGAAGTCGCGGTAGTCGGGTTGTAGATGGCGTAGAGCGCCACGTAACCGTTTGCAACGACAGCTCCGTTATCCGTACCGCCCGCCCCCGCCAACGCGAGATTGACCGCCTTGTTGAAATTCGCCAATCGGTACGCCCGCCCGCCGGTAGCGGTGCTGACGATGATTTCATCGGCGGTCAACGTCGCCACCTTGGTCTCCGCCGGAACGAACATCTTGAGGTTGGTGGCGGTTCCAGCGACTGGCAATGCTGTCAGCAAACGCTGTTCGAGCTTGAGGGGAGTCACCGCGCTTTCATCGTCTGTCGCAGCAGTCACTTTTGCTTGAGTGGCGATCTTCATCAACCCAGCAGCCGCCTCGGTTGCCTGCTTGGTCTGACTGGCGATCAAACCGACAATCGACTTCTTGAGCTGGGCAGTATCCGCAGCGTCCGGTGTATTCCCGGCTTCCGTGATGACATTGAGTATCTCCGTGGTCACGCTGTTGCCCCAGACGGCGGGGATCAATGACCCCGGGGTGCCGGTTGTAGCGTCTTCATCGACGAACTTGCCGTTGACCAGGCCGATACCCGGTACGCTTTTTGGAAAATCCATGGTGTTGTCCTTCAGTCGTAATTGATAAACACCAGCGTGTGTGCTGGCGCGTTGCGGTGGATAAGGCACTCCAGCGCACTACCCGGGTTGACGCCAAAACGCTCGCCCCAGTAGCTGGCACCGAAACGTCGGCCCAGGCTTTGCCGCCCTCCGGTGTTCAGAACCCAGATGAATTGCGCATCCTTGCTACCGAAGTGCGCTACGCCGAAGCGTGAGCGCCCCATGCGAGGAGCCCGGAACTCAGTGACAGTGGCGTTGGGGTAACCCTGGCTACGGGCAATTTCGATGAAATACGCTGCGTTCTGCCCGCCGACAGCCGTCAATCGCTCGCACACGGCAATGCGACGGTCACCGAACAATGGTTTCAAGCCGAGGCATGGATCCGGCAAATTCATCACCCGCTCCCAATCCGGCACCAGCTCACTCACCCCCGCCGGGTCCATCTCATTGAGCAGATCGGCGGCACGGGCGTCGAGGCGGGCCAGTTCCTGGGCGATGCCTTGCAGCACTTCATCCAGTTCCGGCACGCGCTCCGGGTCCCACGCCGGCCCGCTGGGCAGCAAGTTGCGCAGTTGCGCCTGGTACTGTTCGGCGGCTCTTATCCCAGCCATGTGCAGCCTCCGAACGTCAGCAACTGGTTGCTCGCGGCGGCGACATCGGCCACCGGTGCGCTGAGTTTGTGGTCGGTTTCGCCGGTGGCGCTGCTGATGGCTTCGGCGATATGACTCAGCAGCAGCGTTTCGCCGAGACCGGCTTCGCGGTTATGCAGGTCGCGCAGTTGGGCCTCGATGGCGGCCCGCACGGCGCTGGTGTCCGGCGTGATGCGCAGCCGGTAGTTCACCGGTACCTGCGTCGGCGCCAGCACATGCAATTCGGCGGTCACCGGGCGCAACGGTTCGATATACGCTCGCACCTCCTCCAATTGCTCGGCGTTGGGGATCGGCTGCGGATCTTCGTCGCGCATCACGAACAGGCCGACGGTGCCCGGGCCCAGGTAACTGCCACGACACCACGCGCGGGTAATGCCGGCGCATTCCAGGGCCCAGGTCTCATAGTCCTGGGCCGAACCGCCATGGGGAATGATGCGATAGGAGCGGATCACCCTCGCCCGCAGCGACTCAAGGCTTTCCCGGGCGACACCTCCGGTCACGCCAGGCGCCAGCACGGTGAAGCTGCTGCCGATACCTAACACAGGCTGCACGGGCGTCAGCACCAGGCCGGCATTGGCATTGCCCAGGCTGCCAGCGTCCAGCGCGGCGATGGCGGCGGTGTTCAAGCCATTGCTGGTGGTACGGGCGGTGGTCACTTTGTACGTACGGCCATCGCTCGATTGCAGCAGCGTATCGACGTCCAGCACCGCACCGGCCGTGGCGGTGAAGCTGACGTTGCCGCTGGCCACCTGGGCCGCTTTGCGCGCCTGGTTCAGGCGCAGGGCGGCGATGCGTTCCAGGGTGGATTCATCGGCCTTGTCCGGCAGGATCTGCTCGGCGATCCAATCCAGGTAGCCATACAGGCCATAGGCGGCGCCGCCGAGGGTGCGGGCCAGTACTTGGGCATCGGACTGGCGCAGCGAATCGCTGGCCAGGTCGCTTTGGGCGCGCTTGATCAGCACCGGCAGCGAAGGGGTTTCAAACGGCATAGGTCACCTGCCAACTGTGGTCGGGGTTGATGTCCAGGCGCTCGCCATCGGCCAGGGTCAGGACCGTGCGCAGGTTCAGGCGCTGGGCGTCGAGGCGTTCGCTGATGATGTCGATAGCGCTGCAATGCCCGTCGTCGATCAGCCATTGCAGGGCTTCGCGGGCGTAGAACTCAGCGTCGAGTTGGGTCTGGCGAGTCAATTTGACCCGCCGCAACAGCCACAGCCGCGAACCGATGCGGTCGTCGGCGACGGTGGGAAAAGTGTCGCCCCACCAGCCGAAACGCTCCTCGTCATCGACGGCATCGTCGGCGGCGGCGCGGCGCCAGGTGAACAGGCTGATCAGCACCGAGCGGGTCAGCGCGGCGTGCAGGTTCTGGCTGATGAACATCATTGGCCACCCGCCGGCGCGCCGGTCTGTCCGTTGCCGGCCTGTACGCCGACATGCACGTGTTTGATCTGGCTGATGCCGCCGGCGACCTGGTCGCCCTGGGAGACGATCTTGCCGGTGTGGTTGATGACCGGGCTGTCGATGTTCACCGCGCTGCTGGCGCGGATGTTCAGGGTGGCGGTCTGGATGTCGATGACTCGCCCGCGCTTGAAGTGGAGCTTGTCGCCTTCATCGGTGTAGAGCGCCACCTCACCCGGGGCCAAGGCCTGGAGGCGGAAACGGCGGTCGGCGACCACCAGCACCACGGCATGGGAGCGATCGCCCCCGAGAAACGTGGCGATACCTTCGGCGCCGGCCAGCGGGTTGCTGGTGAAACCGTAGGGTTCGAAGTGCTCCATGTCGTCATTCACTTCGCCGGCGGTGAGGCGCATTTGCAGCGACTGCAACTTGGTCGCCGAGTGGGCGAGCACGACAGTGCCGCGCGCCAGGAGGCGGGTCAGTAGGCTCATTGAGGTTTTCCTTCGGATCGGGTTAACAGACCCTGAACATTGTGGGAGCGAGCTTGCTTGCGATAGCGGTCTGACATTCGATACTGATGTTGACTGACACACCGCCATCGCGAGCAAGCTCGCTCCCACAGGGGATTTGTGGTGGGCAGAAACTTGGAGGCGATCTCGAAATACTGTGGGAGCGGGCTTGCTCCGGGCGGCGATCCGACGAAGACGGCGGCACCTCCAGCATTGATGCAAGCTGAGCCACCGCTTTCGCGAGCAAGCCCGCTCCCACAAGGGATTGCAGTGAACAGATATCCGGTGCCGGATTCAGGGTTTGGGCGGCACCGGGTTGGCGTCGAAGGTATGTGGCGGCGCGACTTGCAGGGTGGTGACGGAGCCTTGTGCCGACAGCGAGTACGTCACTTTGGATATCAGCATGTCTCCGTCGAACCCCAGCACCGGATCGATCACTCGCACTAAGGCGTTATGCCGCCACAAGTCACCATTGGCCTGGCGCCAGCCCTGCACGCGGTAGGTGGTGGTCAACGCCTTGCCGCTGCGGATGGCGCTCTCCCAATCGGCCCGTTGCTGGGCCAGTTCGAAGGTCAATTGCGCGCTCTCGCTGATCACCGTCACCCGCTTGCGCTTGAAGCTCCAGTCGGTGGCGGTGCCGGAAACTTCACTGACCGCCACCCCGCTCTGCTGGTCGTTGCCCTTGTGCTGGCCGATGACCCGGTATTCGGAGAACACCTGGCTGTAGTCCATCGGTGCGCTGCCCGACAGGATGTTCTTGCCCAGCTCCAACACATCACTCGCCCGCCCACCGCTGCCGGGTTTAGCCAACAGCACGCGCCCGTGGGCATCGTCGGTGGAGAACACGCGGAACAACGTCAACAAACGATCGATGGACTGAAAGACCGTTTCCCCCGGCACGATGCTGTGTTCGCTCAGCCGCGCGGTTTCCGGGATCTCACTGACCACACCCACGCCATATTGCGCCGCCAGGACCTGGACGATGCTCAGCAACGTTTGCCCGCGCCATTGCGTCGGACTGTTGATCGCCGCGCAGTCCACCAGGTCCTGGGTCTTGGAGCCGCCTTCAATGCTCAGGCTGATCTGCCGGCCGTCATAGCTGACCGGCGCCTTGAACACATAGCCGCTGAGGACCAGGTCGGCACCAATGCGCACCTGGCATTCATCGCCTGGACGGATCGGCACCGCCTGGGTCTGCCCCGGCCATTGCCAGGTGATGTCGAGTTTGAAGGTGCGGAACTGGCGCTCCAGGTCCGCACTGATTTCCACGCTTTTCCAGCCGCCGTAATCCAGCCCGCCGACGGTCAGCGAGACGGCATTGTCGAGCTCGTTCATGGCTTACTCCCCCGAGACTTTCAAATCGTTGGGCGGCAGGAAACCGGGATGGGCGACGCCGTTACGCTGGGTCACTTCTGTCACCCGGGTGGCATCGGCGAACTGCTGGTACGCCACCACCAGCGCCGGCAGGCTTTGCTTGAATGACAGGTTGATCAACCTCACGCCCGAAGACGCCACCGCCGTCAGGTGCGCGGCCATTTGCTGACGCAGGGTGTTCATCGCCTGGTAGTGCTGCGGATCAGCCTTGAGGGAAGCCTGCCAGATCGCATCGTTGAGGGCGTCGCGCAGGGCCAGCACGTCGTCGGCGACCGGCACGTCCCGGCGCTGGACCGGTTGCACGGCCTGTTGCGCCACCGACGGCGTGGCGCCCAACTTGACTGCGGGCGCCGCCACCGGCATCGCCGCAATCCATTGCGCGACCTGCACCAACAGCGTGTCCTGGACCAGATCGGCTACGGCCTGGGCCGCCGCCGTGGTGTCCTTGCCGGTGGTGAGCTTGGGCGCGTCAGCCTTGCGAATGGCCTCCACCTGTTGCGACACGCTGGCAATCACGCCGCGGTAGCCGTCACGGGCGAAGTCCTTCAGTTCGCGGATGTCACCGAGCAGTCCCTTGAATTCGGCCGCCACTTCCTTGGGCAGCTCTTTCACCGCCTTGACCAGATCGCTGAGTTGCCGATAGGTCTCAATCAACGGCTTGAGCTCCTGCTCAATCACCCCGTAGATGTCCTTGAGGCTGTTGCGCAGGTCAGCGATGCCGATCCGTGCAGCCTTGATCAAGGTCATGGCGTCTTCGAAGCGCCGCACCGCCGAACCGAGGAAGCTGTCGGCCGAGACCAGCAGCAGTTTCTGGCTGTTGATCGTGGCCGAGGGAAATTGCAGCGGCTGGTCGGGGTAGAACTTCAGGCTGAACGTCACCAGCCCGCCGTCCTGGCGGGTCTGGGTCATGTCACATTCGCCGACCTTGACTTGCAGGCGTCCCAGCCATGGGTGCACCAGCTCGCCGCTGCCCTGCTCCAGCGCCTTGAGCAGCTTGTCGCGCTGCTCCAGGCAATCGGGGCCAACGATGAACGCGGTCAGCTCATGAATCTTCGCCTGCTGCCCAAGGCCCTCGAAAAAGGGCTGGTCGCGCTGTGGATATTCATGCAGTTGGCCTTTGTGGCCGACCGGGGTTTTCGCCTGGTCGACCCAGAACCCGACGCCACGAAACGACGCCGGCAACAAACGATCACGCCAGCTCATTGGAGCCTCCTGTGGAAAGTGAGCGATAGCCGATGCGCGAACTCACCGCCAGGGCCGGTTGATTGGTCTGGGGCGGATCGGCGCGCAGCCCGGCCGGCGCGTTTTCGAAACGCACGGTCAGGCCGCCTTCGAGTTGCGTGCGGTTGTTGGCGGCGCTCTGTTGCACGAGGTTGCTGGAGGTTTGCGGCAACGCTCCAGGCGCCAGCTCACCCTTGCCTTCGGCGTTGGTGACGCGCTGCGCCTCGGTCAATCCTTCGACCTTGGCGGTGAACGAGGTGATCATCTCGCCGAAGCCGCCGTTGAAAAACGCCTTGATCGGCGCGATCACCGCCTGCAGCTCGCTCCACCACTGGCTGAACCACTCGCCCACCGGCCCCCACTGCTTGGTCAGGCCTTCGATGGGCGACCAGTCGAACAGGCCGCTGAACACCGCCAACATGATCGACACCTGGTTGCGGATGCCTTCCCAGATGCCGGCGAAGACCTCGCCGATCGTGCCCCAGTTGGCCATGATCAGCCCCAGCGGCGTCCAGTCGAACAAGCCTTTGAGGGCGTCCATCACTGGCACGGTCAAGGCTTTGAGCAGATCCCAGATTGCCGCGAACAGCCCAGTCAGGGGCGTCCAGTTGGCAACGATCAAACCCAAGGGTGACCAGGCGAACAGCGTCTGCATGAAACCGATGACCGGCGTTGCCGCCGCCACGATCACATTCCAGAGCGCGCCGAAAAAGCTGCTGATCGGCCCCCAGTTGCTGATCACCTGCCCCATCGGGGTGTAGGCGAACATCGTCTTGAAGAACTCGACCATCGGCAACACGATCGGCGCGAGCCGTTGCCAGAGCCCGGCAAAGAATGCCGAGATCGGCGTCCAATGGGCGATGATCATCCCGGCCGCCAAGGCGATGCCCATGGCAATCAAGCTGATGGGGTTCATTTTCATCGCCAGGCTGACCACTTCCATGGCCTGGCTCGCACCGCTGACCGCGGTCTGCATCGCGTTGAACGCGACAACGCCCGTCGCCAGGCCCTGGACCAGTTGCGGATTGTCCTGCAGCACCTGGGCCACGCTGCTGATCATCGGCTGCAAACCGACCGCCACCGCGTTGACCGCAGGCCCCAGCGCCGAACCGAATTGCACCGACACGTTGCTGATGGAAGTCTTCAATCCATCCAGATTCTGTGCCGCTACACGAGGCGCTTCAGACGCCTGGACGGCATTGGCCGCCACGCTCGCTGCGCCCGCTTCGTCCTTGAAGGCCAGCGCCGACTTGAGCCCGTCCATGAACGGTTGGGCCAGGCCACCGCTGGGCAGCAGACCGGCAATATCCAGGCTGCCCAAACCCGTGGCATCGAGGTTCTGCTTGAAACTCGCGACCTTCGCACGAAGGCTCGCGAGCTTGGGTGACAGCTCGTCGATGCCCGTCAGCAGCACCGCTTTTTTCTCTACCTTTTCTGTGTCTGCCATCACTGCACCTGCTGCATCGCATTGATCCGTTGCGCGTGCTCCAAGGATTCGCGGAGCACATCCAGTGGCCTGGCCATCATCTGTTCGGGGTCAACCTTCCAGAACCAGGCCAGGTCATAGGCGGCGGCGATCAGGTCGCCGATGGTTGCGACGCCGCACTCATGAAAAAACTCGCGACGGCCCAGCTCAAGGCATTGAGGTCAGCCAGGTCCAACTGGTTGACCGACGACGGCGGGATGCCGGCGCACACCGCGATGTATTTGGCCGCGACGTCCATGTCCAGGCTCACCTCCTCGCTCTTGTCGATCTTGTACGGCAGCGCCTTGATCGCCCGGACTTCCTGCACCGTCGGACGGCGCAGGGTCAGCTCGCTCAATGGCTCGCCGTGGGCCTCGATGGCCACGCGCAAGGTCACGACGTCAGTCATTGCCAGGTCCCCTTGATGCCTTCGAATTTCAGCTCGATGGTGGCGTCGTCGCCCTTGGAAACCGGCTCCTCCACCAGGTAGGCGCCGGCCAGCACGTAGACCTTGCCGTTGTTGAATTCGCAGGTGACGGTCATGTCCGTGCCGGCCACCAGTTGCTTGAGCGGGAAGTCCGCGGTGTGCAGCGCCGTCACCTTGAAGGACGGGGCAATGTCGGTTTCCTTGTAGAAACCCGGTACGACGGTTTCGCGTTTGGTGAACATCAGTGGCGCTTCGCAGCCGCCGTTGATGGTCAGTTGAGCGCCGTCCACTTTGACGTAGCAGGTGCCCGCAATCAGTTGACCCATGGTGTTTCTCCCTTCAAATAAAAAGCCCACGCGAGGTGGGCTGAATCAAGCAATTGAGCATCACTGTCAGGCAGCGGCGTCGTATTGCAGGCGGAATTGGTTGAGCAGCGCGAACACCCGCAGGCCGTTGATGTAGTCCGGCGGGAACAGCACGTTGACCCGGCTCGGATCCTGGCTGTCGCGCTCGACCACCAGGTGCTCGGCGAACAGCTCGGCGTTCTCCACATGGCCTTCCAGTTCGAGCTTGGCATACTGGGCGATCAGCTCGCCGCGGATCGTGCTCGGGGTCACGATGGGCTGGCCGGCGCCGAAACGGGTGCCGTCCGAGGCCAGTTTGTGGCGACCGTACTTGCTGGTGATCACGCTTTGCAGGCGGCGAACGATGAACGCCGACTGGTGCAGGGTTTCACTGTCCAGGTAGGAGTTGTCAGCCTGGCCGAAAGCGTTCTTCTGATACGTGGTGATGGAACGCTGGATGCGTACATAGCCACCTTCGTAGTACGCCGTGGCAATGCCGTAGTTGAGCAGCGACTGGCGCTCGGTCAGGGTGAAGCGTTCGCTGGCCGGTGCCGGGTCCAAGCCTGGCAGGCTGCCGCTCTGGGTCGGACGGCTGGCGTCGGCGGAGATGAACACCGCCGTGCGCGCAGCCAACGCAGCGGCCTGGACCCAGAACGGTTGCGGTACGCCCAGCTCCAGCGCCTGGATCGTCATGTGCTGGTCGTTGCGCGCCTGACCGGCGGCGACCAGGGTGCCGAGGGTGCCGCGCTTGGCACTGTAGACATGGCCGAATAACTGCTTGGCCCAGGACCAGCGACCGGTGCTGTCGTCCATGACCGCTTGCCAGGTGTTGAGGCTCGCTACATCGGACCAGGGCATGGCGATGAATTCAAAAGGCTCGTCGCCCAGGGCCGCGACGGCGGCGGTCTGGTCCGGTACACCGGCGCCGCCGGTCATCGCGGTGATGGCGGTGGTCAGCCCCGCCGGGGTGTCTTCGCCATTGCTCTTGCCCAGGCGATTGAATTGCAGGCTGATGTCGTTGCCGCTGTCGCCGGTCCATTTGGCGCTGAGGGTCACAACACCTTCGGCGGCCGCAGCGGTCACCGGCAGGTCGGCGGCAGCGTTGATTTTCAATGCCAGCGCAGTGGCGGCCTGGGCTGCCGTGGCGCCGTTGACGATGGCGGCCTGGACGCGCACACCGCCGACGTACAGGTTGAGCAGGCCGCTTTCAGTCGCGGCGCCGGTGAAGGTCAGCACGCCCTTGGCGATGGAACCCTCGATATTGTGCAGCGGCAGGCACCAGATCTCACCGAGCGGGTCGGTCTTGCGCCAGGTCTCGTACATCGAGGCGAGCATCGAGCCCTGCCCGCCGATGCTCTTGGCCAGCGCGACGCTGGAAACCAGCACCAGCTTGCCGACCTCGGCCGGCGCAACGTTGTCGTTGACCTGGGCGACGATCAACCGGCGCATGGCCGACGACGCGCTATTGGCGGCCGAGTTGTCCATTTCGGCGTAGAACAGCGGAACACGAATGTCCGCAGGAATGTTGCTGAATCCGATCGCCATTATTTGGCTCCCTGTGGTTTTGCCGCTTTCACGGCTTTGGTAGTGATATCGCCATCGGCCAGACGTCGACGCCACCAGGCGTTGTCGGGCACTTCACGGCCCTCGAGGGGCAACAGGTCGCCCGCTTCCGGGTCCGGTACGGCACGGCCCGGGGCCGGCAGCACGGTGATGCGTTTGCTCATGGGGTTACGTCTCCAGAGAAAGTCAGTTCCACGCGCCCGTCGGGGCCGGGATGTTTCAGATTGGGGTCCGCCGGGTCGATGGCATCGACCCGCACGGTGGCCCCGGTAAAGGACGACAAGCCGTCCAGTTCACGCTCGTGCCAGCTTTCGGCAGGCTGGCTCGCCAGATTGCGGCCCAGCTGGAACTCGGCGGAAAAACGCAGCCGGTGCGAGACGCGGCTGCTGTTGATGGAAACCAGTTCGCTGCCGTCGTATTCGATGCCGCTGTACTCGGCGCCCGGCTTGAAACCCACCAGCGCACGCCACAGTTCCGCCCGCAGGTCGTGCAACAGATCCAGCGCTTTTGTCGCGTCAGTGGCGTCTAGCACCAGCACCACATCGAAACGGTCGCGTACCGCTTGCAGCGTGACGTTCTGTGCCGCGTTCTTGCTGGCGATATCGGCGGTGGGCAGGACATAGGCGCAGGGGGGGTGCAGCGGGGCCTCGGCTTGCAGCGTGGCAAGGTCGAAGCCTGCCGCCACGCGGAGGCCGAGCGTGGGGCATTGCTCACGCAACTGCGTGAGGATCGGGGTGATCTTCATGGAGGAATTCCAGTTGTAGAGAAGATGCAGTCGAGGAAGACCTGTGGGAGCGAGCTTGCTCGCGATTGCGGTGGGTCAGGCGGCAGAGATGTTGAATGTCACACCGCCATCGCGAGCAGGCTCGCTCCCACAGGAGGACTCGGTTGGGCGCAGGGATATGTGCAATGCTGAACAAAACTGTGGGAGCGAGCTTGCTCGCGAAAGCGGTGGGTCAGGCAGCATTGATGTTGGATGTGCTGGCGTCTTCGCGAGCAAGCCCGCTCCCACAGGGGGGTGGTGGGGTCAGGCCTTGGTATCCAGGCGGGTCGCGTGAATCAAGCAGCGATAGCTTTTTTCCCGGTCGCCACTGGCGGTGACCTTGTCGATCGACCAGCGACCGCGCATGAAATCCGGCCAGGAGGGATCCAGCAATACGATGCCCTCGGCGGACAGCCCAGGGTTGCCAGGGCACTCGATGTCCACCTTGAGCGCTTCGCGCTCCATCCGGCGCACCTCGCCTTCAGCGGCGGCGCGGGCGTCGTCGGCGCTCTGGAAGCGCTGGCGCAGGGTCTTGAACGGCGCGATGCCGCTCTCCTCGACCTGCAGCTTGCCGGCCGCCGCATCCCACCAACGGGTCTTGCAGCCCTGGTACTTGGCTCGGGCGGTTTCATCAAACTTCGCCGAAATGAAGGCGTGGTCGCCTGGGCGATTGTTGGTCGTCACCGACAGTTTCATCTCGGGCAGAACCTTGCCCGACAGCGACTTCGCCTGGCCGCGCCGGGCCAGCACATACAGCTCGTTGACGGGTTTGGCGACCGCGTCATAACGGTGAGCCAGGCGCGTCAGAAACCCCATGTCGGTTTCGTTGGTCTGGTCGATGTGCTCGATTTTGATCAACGACAGGTCCGGCGCCACCCGGGGGGAAAACCCGTGCCGGGAAGTCAGCTGACGAAACAGCGCTCCCAGGGTCGTCGGGCCATGGCTGACGGATCGGCGTTGCTTGAACCCGGTCTGGTCCGCGGCACTGAACGGCGCCGCCATGGCCGCCAGCACGAGTTGCAGGGGAAACAGGAACGGTGTGCGCCGAGTGATGACGAACTCGCCTTTGTCCACCAGACCCGACTCCAGATAACCGACCCGCAGGCCAATCTTGCCGCCCAGGCTGGGCAACCCTTCCAGACCGTCCAGGCTGATGGTGAGCGTCAGCTGATCGGACTCGATCCCCGCCGCATCGACATGCTCCCATTTGAGCAGGCGTTCGTTGAGCAGCGCAGCGTTTGCGCCATAAATTTCCACCGCAGGCGTGAAACCCAATGACATGTCGCCTCCTTAATCCCAGGCCGAAACCGGAAGCGATGCCACCGGCTTGAGGTCCACTTCCGGCAGGACCACCCATACGCCCGCGGGCAATACCGGGCTCCATTCCGCCAACCCTGGATTGAGCAGCCAGAGCGCTTCTTCAACGGCGTCATCACACCGCCCAAGCTCGCGGTACAGCAACAGATTCACCGAGTCACCGGCGATACTTCGAACCCTACGCATTGGCGAACTCCGTCAAAACAACCACCCAGCCGACCACCATCGCCGTACCGTCATCAATGATCTCGGTCTGGGTTTCGGTGACATCATTGATTCGCCACCGGCCCCAGTTGCGGCCAATGCCATCGACCAACGGCAAAGGGATGCGCAGGGCTTGCAGCGCCCGCAACTCATCGAGGCGATCCATGGCGGTTGCGTACATCGATTTGCCGGTGATCGTCAGCCCTTGCAGGCCTTGGCCGACCTGGCTGGACTTGGGTTTGCCGGTGAGGATGTCGATGTTTTTCCAGCCACCGTCCGAGGTGTGCACCAGTTGGTGGTACGCAAAATTTCTCGACAGGCCAAAGATGAAACTGCCGAGGGCCATTTGTTGACGCATCACGTACCTCCGTCGGTCAGGGCCGCGTCACTGCGCATGGCGAGTGAGTTGGGCATGGTCATCAAGCCGAATTGGCCCGAGAGCTGCTGCACGACCAGGTTCGCCAGCTGACTTGCGCTGGCTTGGTCTTGGCCGTTGATGTAGATATTTGCGGTCATGGTGTTCTGCTGTTGGTTGGCCTGGGCGCTGGTCAATTCTTTCGTCACCGCCTCCGGAGCCTCGAGCCGATCGGAAGGAGACGCCAGTTGCTCACCCAGCCACGAACCGGCCATGCCGCCAACAAAACCGCCGATTGCGGTGCCGATTCCAGGCAGAAGGAACGACCCGATCGCCGCGCCAACGACCGTTCCGGTCATCTGGCCGACGGCACCTCCAACGGCCTTGTCATCGCCGTCGCGCAATCCTTTGTAGGCATCGTATCCGGCACTGACCACCATTAGCGGTGCCGCTGCTTTGCTGACCAGGGGTTGGGCCTTGGCCACGGCTCCCATCAAACGGCTCGCCGTACCGGCAGGCCTGGTCCTGGTCACGCGGGGCGCTCCTTTTTTGCCGCCCTTGCCCTTGCGGGTACCGTCATCAGCGTCGGCGATTACATCCCCCACGCTTTCTGGCAGGCGAGCGGCGGTCTGGTCCAGGACCTTTTTGCCCACTCTCGAAAGCCCCTCCGACAACACAGCGTTGCCAAGCAGCGCCACTAGAGATGCGACGGCCGCAACTGCAAGCGCAACGCCCGCTGCGGCCTTCGGCGACGCTTCTGCCAGCGAACTCAAACCGCCCGTCACCGTGTCGAGGGAGGCCGTCAAACCGTCATCCACCGGCATCAGCGCATTGCCAACCGCCGAGGACAGACGCGTCTGATTCGCCTGATGAGCGTTCCATCGTCCTTGTGAGGTCTGGCCAAGCGTTTCGGCGGTTTTGGCAACGGAGCCGTCGTACTTTGGCAACGCTCCGTCGGTGGTCCGTTCGGACACCAGCGCAAAGGCCTTTTGGGTGTCTTGCGGTTTTTTCAGCAGCTCAAGAATCGCGGTGTTATCGCCAAACAGAACCTTGGTCAGCGACTGCTGCTCGTCGGCAGGTTTTTTCTTCAGTGCTTCAAGCACCAGGGTGATGGTTCCCGATGCGTCCGTACGCAGACCGTCGGCCACCATCGCCGGATTGAACCTGGGGTCCAGCTCGGTCCAGGCCTGACGCTGCTGCGGTGAGGCTGCATTCCCCTTGGCCAACACCGTGGTGAACACTTTCAAAGCCTCACCGGCGCCAGCCTTGTCCACGCCGCTGTTCAGGAACGCCGCCGCGAGGGCCGCCACCTGCTCCGGGGGCATTCCCGCGCCGATGCCAGCCTCGCCACCACGTTGCATGACCGAGCCAATGTCGGCCGCTTTGACATTCAGGCCACTGTTACCCAAGTGGTTGGTCGCATCCGCCAGGCTCAGGCTTTGTCCCCGGTCCAGCTCCATCGCCGTGCGCCAGGCCAACAACATCTCGCTGGCAGCCTTGACATCAAGACCGAACGCCGACGCCATGACCGCGCTGTCGCGAGTAAAATTCAGCAACTCGTCCTGTTTCTTGGCTGGGTCGAGGCCACTCCCGATACCTGCTTTCGCCGCTGCCAATTCGACCTGCGCCAGCTGCACCGCTGTCGCCCCGCTGGGTGCCACCTGTTTTTCGCTGGCCATCTTCAGGTTGGCGATCGCCATGCCGGAGAGCTGATCCTTGCTCAGTTTCGCCACCAGATTGAGCTCAACCATCGCCAACTCCAAGGCTATGGAAGACTTGCGTCGATCAGGCGGTGCGCTTTGTTCAACCTCGGCCTTTAGCTTGGATTTCGGCTCGCTGCTGGACGCCGCCGCCGAACCATTTGCCTTGAGCAGCGATTGCTGCTGTGACAGGGCAACGTTCAGCAATGTCAGCGTTTCTCGCAACTTGACCTGTTCCGACACCAGCAGGCGGATGTCGAGACTGGCCGTGGTCAATGCCAGGTTCAGCCCCGACGTTTCCAATACGCCGCCAATGCTCGCCGCGCCGGACAGCGAAAACGTGTTGTCTGCCATCCTGTTCTACTCCTGTTTCACGCCAAGGCGAGTGATCGCGATGTCGTATCGGCGCAAGGCCTTGCCGGCGTCCCACTCCAGGATTTCCGCTTCACTTACCGAGTAAATGAGCGGCACCACATCGAGGATCACTTCGATGTCGCGCTCCGAAAGAAGTCCGCCGGTTTGTTTAAAAAATCGTCGATGCGTACCTGGAGTTGCGTCCAGTCAGGCACGGTCAGCGAGGCCAGGTCCGGCAGCATCAGGCCAGTGCAATGGGCGGTGATGAACTCGGCGCGTTCCTTGGCCGTCTTCAGTTTTTTCATCGCCTTGGTGGCACGCAGCACAGGCATTTCCAAGGTCAGCGAGGTCAGGCTGCGGCCCGCCACCTCGAGCGGTTGCAGCAGCGGCACCTCGTCGGGATCGGCCTGCGTGTCATTCAGAAAATACGAAACTGGGCGCGTGGACATTTCGTGCACGTATTGCGCAATGCTCACGTAGTCCGGGCGTTTGAGCTGGTCCAGCTCCTTGGCCGACAGGCCGGTGGCCAGCTTGGCCAATTCGAAGAACTGCTCGTCTTCGTCATCGCCAGCGCGGGCCAGGGCGTCCTTTTGCGCGGCGTAGTACAGCGGCTTGAGTTGCAACCGCTCGATCTGCGAGCCGTCGTCACCGGTGATCGGCGATAGCAGCTCATGGGTAGGAGGCATCCAGGACATGAAATCAATTCCTTGGTGAAGCAGGGTGGACGAGCCACCTGTGGGAGCGGGGGGGGGGGGGGGGGGGGGGGGGGGGGGCGCCGGGGGGGTGGGGGGGGGTGGGGGGGGGGGGGGGGGCGCCCCCCCC